>CATMNW010000020.1 GCA_950071875.1 uncultured Erythrobacteraceae bacterium
TCCGCCCGCCGACCACGCTGACCATCGATGGCGGGCTGGAACGCGCACCATGCGCGCTCGACGCCCCGGACCTTGCGGATATTACCGTAACCTTGAATTCGGTGCGGTTCGTCGGCGCTGAAAAGGCCCCCGAAGTGCCATTGGCCGGGGCTTACGAGAATTATCTCGGGCGCGAACTGCCGATTTCCGTGCTGTGCGATGTGCGTGCAGCGGCCAACGAGAGACTGCAACGGGCAGGCTATCTGGCAACCGTCGAAATTCCCGCCCAGCGCCTGTCGAACGGTGAAGCGGAAATGCGGATCGTATTCGGACGCGTGACCGCACTGCGCGTTCGCGGCGATGCCGGGCCTTCCGAAGACCTGGTGGCAAGCTATCTCGAACCGATCACAGCGGATGCGGTTTTCAATACGAAGCGCGCCGAACGCTACCTGTTGCTGGCAGACGATCTGCCCGGCGTCGATGTACGCCTTTCCCTCAGGCCGGCGATCGGCGGCGCGCCGGGCGACCTGGTGGGCGACATTGCCGTTGTCCGCAGGCGCGGCAGCATCGATTTCAATGTCCAGAACTACGGCGCGAAGGCGCTGGGCCGGTTCGGCGGCTTGCTTCGCGGCGAAGTCTTCGATGTGACGGGCTTGGGAGACCGCACCAGCCTCGCCCTGTTCTCGACTGCGGATTTCGACGAGCAGCAGACCGTGCAGCTGGGGCACGATTTCGCCATAGGTGACGATGGTCTCAGGATGTTCGGCCAGTTCACATACAGCTGGACCGATCCCGATCTCGCGCTTCCGGGGCTCGACGTGGAATCCGAAACGCTGTTCGCAACGCTGGGCATGTCCTATCCCGTCCAGCGGACACGCAGCGCATCGCACATCCTCAGCACCGGTTTCGACTATGTCGACCAGGACCTGACGGTAAACGACCTACGCCTGACCCGCGACCGTGTGCGCACCGTCTTCCTGAGACTGGAGTCGCTTTATGCCGATCCCGGCAGCGTTGCCGGAAGCAATGGCTATAGCGCATTTGCACCCGAGCTGGGGGCCCGCGGGGCCATCGAAATCCGCCAGGGGATCGACGTTTTCGATGCCAGCCCCGATTGCCGGAGAAATCCGCGCGCCTGCATCGTAGCCAATGTCGCCCCGAACAGGATCGAGGCCGACCCGACACCGCTTCTGGTCCGGCTTGAAGGGCAGGCGGATTACCGTCCGCTTCCCG
The DNA here is from genome assembly GCA_950071875.1 of uncultured Erythrobacteraceae bacterium. Lineage (GTDB taxonomy): Bacteria > Pseudomonadota > Alphaproteobacteria > Sphingomonadales > Sphingomonadaceae > Qipengyuania. The sequence continues at coordinate 1,213 of CATMNW010000020.1, forward strand.
ACCTGCGCTTCTCGCTGGGCATGAGCGCGCAGTTCACCAACGATCCGCTGCCCGCCTTCGAGGAATTTTCGGCCGGCAACTATTCCATCGGCCGCGGTTACGATCCGGGCAGTGTCCTGGGCGACAGCGGATACGCGCTCTCCTTCGAAATAGGGTACGGTTCGCTTGCTCCGTCAGGGCCCGACAAGCTGGGGTGGGAAGGCTACCTGTTTACCGACATGGCCTGGGCGTGGAACGAAGACCCGAGTCGGTCTCCGCTTAACCCCGACCGCCTGTGGTCTGCCGGCGCCGGTGTCCGGCTCGCCTATGGCAGCGCGATGCAGGCAGACATTGCCGTCGCCGTTCCCCTCGAGAGACCCGACCTCGCGCTCGATCGCGGAGACGTCCGCGTCCTTCTTTCGCTCACCACCCGTCTGCTGCCCTGGAGGTTCTGACATGGCCCGCCCGCATCTTCGCCGTTCTTCCCTGCTGCTTGGCGGGGCCGGCCTGGCAATAGCCGCCGCTCTCGCGCTGCCGTCGCAGGCACGCGCGCAAGCATTCAACGCCGGTTTCGAGTTCGTTCGCGGGGACGGGACCGTCAACCGACAGGTGGCGAACACCGATACGATCACGATCACCACTTCCACAGCGGTACTGGACTGGACACCTTTCGAAGACGAATCCGGCAATGCGCTGACATTCCTGCCCAATGGCAGGACCTCGTTTTTCCAGGATGGACCGGGGCAGGGCGGCTTTGCAGTACTCAACCGAATACTGCCTTCCACCAATGGCGATGTGGCCGTTTTCAACGGGACGGTCATTTCACGATTGCAGGCGGCGGACGGCACGCTGTCGAACGGCGGGACGGTAGCATTCTATTCGCCGACGGGAATCCTTGTCGGAAATTCGGCGGTTTTCGATGTCGGACAACTGCTCCTGACAACGCTCGATCCCGACCTCGATTCCTTCGAGAGTTTCGCGGCTGGCGGGGTGCTGCAACTTGCGGGTCCCGCAGGAACGACGTCCGCCGTGGATATCCGGTCCGGCGCTCAGATTACCGCCACTGGCGAAAACAGCTTTTTTTCCGTTGTGGCGCCGCAAGTCATCATGCGCGGCGATGCCTACATCAACGGTTCGACAGCATATGTCGCGGGCGAACAGGTCAGCCTCAGTTATAATAACGGATTGTTCGACATCCAGGTGCCGGTCGGAACGACGGTCGGCACGGCAATCCGCCATGTCGGTTCCACCGGCGGTCTGGCAAGTACGGGCGGTGCCGACGGCCACGCGATCTATGCGGTGGCCAAGGGCAACGGCAATCCGATCACGATGCTGCTGAGCGGTAATCTCGGTTTCGATGCGGCCGTGACGGCGGGTGTGGAAAACGGCGAGATTGTCCTGTCAGCAGGATACGACGTTTTCGGCACCAACGGGTTTACCCACGGGGTCGATGAAGAAGCCCTGTCGGAAAACATCGCAATTGTCGGGCCGACTGCCATCACCTCCAGCGTGAATGCCGTCGCCACCGGCACATTCGAAATCAACAGCAGTGCCGGGGCTATCGACCTCGACGGCGGTTTGAGCGTTCGCGCGGCGCGCGAGGCAGCGCTCATAGCCCGCAACGAGAACAGCATTTCGATTACCGGGGACGTGTCGCTGGCGTCGGCTGGCACGATTGAGGCAGACGGCGATGTCGTAGGCGGGGTCGTCAGGCTCGTGGCCCGCGATGCATCGACCCTGTCTATCGGCGGCGAACTCTCGGCGGAGGCTACGCCCTCACAGGACCAGGGCACCGCCACGGGCGGGCAGGTCGACCTGATGGCTGACGGTGGTACGATCGAAATTGCCGGCGATGTCAGGTTGTCTGCGCAGGCTAACAGGCATTTTCCGACCGGAACCCTCGGCAACGGGTTCGGCGGTGTGGCGCGCGTGTTTGCGCTCAACGAGGGTGCAGTGGACCTCGGTGGTTTCCTGATCATAGATACCAACGCCTTCGGCAACGGGGTGGCAGGAAATGAAGCCACCGGCGGCATCAGTGAAATTGTCGCGCAAAGCGGTGGCACGGTCGACGTGGCAGGTTTCGCCAATATCCTTGCCAGCGGTTTCGGAGGCGATGCCGACGGCAGCCTTGGCATTCTCGACGGCGGAGACGGCTTCGGTGGAAGCGCGCGGGTAATTGCCAATGGCGGCACCGTCCGTTTCGCCGACAGCCTGCTGCTGAATTCGGAGGGCAATGGCGGGTCGGGTGCCAGCTTCTTCGGCAGTTCATTCGGGGATTCAGGCGGCGACGGTTTCGGTGGCCAGTCATTGCTCAACGCGACCGATGGATCGATCAGCGTGGCTGGAACGACAACGCTCTATTCCTTCGGTTCGGGGGGACAAGGGGCTGCGGGCGGATCCGGGACCGGGGGGCTGGCGCAGGTTTTCGCCAATGGAACCGGCACGATCCGGCTTGGCGATGCCGTGGTCCAATCGATGGGATTTGGCGCAAACGGCCTTGGTGACGATGGTCGGGGAGGCGATGGTCTGGGCGGCGAGGCGATCATCCTCACGCAGGACAGCGGTGACGTCCGGCTTACCGGTAGCGCCGACATCCAGGCCAATGGCTGGGGAGAGGGCGGAAATTCGGGTGGCAACGGTACAGGTGGCAATGCCGGTATCTACGCCATGTTCGGTAACATCGCCGTGGATGGCTCCGCTTATGTGTCGGCCCAGGGCTTTGGTGGCGGCGCCGTGTTCGGCTTCGGCGGTTCGGGTGGCAACGGACAGGGCGGCACGGCCTACATCCAGGCAGACGGCTCGCAGGCCGCATCTGCCAGCGTAACCATCGGCGGAAGGGCGGATATCCTTGCTAGCGGCTTCGGCGGCATTGGCGGCGCAGGCGATGGCGTGGAAATCGAAGCCGGAGACGGAGGGATCGGCGTCGGCGGGATCTACCAGGGCGAACCGGGCACCGGGGGTGCTTTCGCAATAGCGGGACGCGATAACGGAACCCTTGTCATCGGCGGAGACACCTATCTGCAATCGCTTGGCTACGGCGGTATCGGCGGCGTCGGGGGTGCCGGTCAATCGGGTGGCTGGGGCGGGGCAGGTTTCGGCGGCACAATCCAGGCCGGGACCTTCAGTGGCGGCGGCGATGGCTCGGTCGGCGCGGGTGAGGCCCAGTTCGAATTCCTCCTTCTCGATGCCAGCGGCTACGGGGGCGAAGGTGGAGATGGCGGTACCGGTGCGGGTGATGGTGGTAGCGGCACAGGGGGTTTTGCCGGTGTCTTCGCGCTCGGCTCCCGGGTCGAAGCCGGGGCCATCACGACAAATGCCAGTGGATATGGCGGTTTCGGCGCGAACGGCGGCGGCGGATACGGCGGCAGCGCGGGGATCGGAATTGTCGACGGGACGCTGACAGCCTTCTCTGTCGGCGGCGATACCGGCGGCATTGGGGGCGACGGCATCGATGGTGACGGCGGCGAAGGCATCGGCGGGGAGATTTCGATCGATGCGGATTCCAGCCTCACGATCGCGAGCGATCTTTTCTACAATTCGCAAGGTATTGGTGGAACATCGGAAACCGGAACCGGCGGCCGCGGTGTGGGCGGTATTGTGCGCATTTCCGGAACCGGGTCGGCAATCCTCGACATCGGCGGGACGGTGAATTTCGATGCGGCGGGCATCGGCGGTTCCGGGGCGACCGGGGGTGACGGGACCGGCGGGACTGCCGGTATCGACCTGACCGGGTCGAGCACCTTCAGCGCCGGCCAGTTCAACGCACTCGCCAACGGCTTCGGCGGCGATGGCGCTTCGGCAGGCACGGGGTCTGGCGGTCTGGCGCGCATATTTGCTGGTGCAGGAACCCGACTGTCCGTTCTGGGCACCGGCCTTCTCAGCGCCAATGCGACCGGGGGCGGAGGCTTCGCTAGCGACGGCGGCAATGCGAACGCCGGTATCGCCGAAGTCATCGCCGATGGCGGCGAAATTACCTTTGGCGATTTCCTGCGGATCAGCGCAAACGGTCTGGGCGGAGGTGTCCTGTCGGGCTTCGGCACGGGTGGAGACGGCGCGGGCGGAACGATCGAAATCAGCGCTCTGGAAGGCGGTACGATCAGCCTTTGGTCGGTGCAGGCATCGGCTGGCGGACAGGGTGGAAGCGGTGTGAACGCAGTCGGCGGGATGGGAACGGGCGGCGATATTGTGGTCACGGCATCGGCCATCGAAAGCGTGATCGAAATACTCAACGAAAGGAGTGTCACGTCTTTCGACAGCTTCGCCGGGACGGGAATGTTCTCCGCAAACGGTTTTGGCGGCAGCACCACCGGCGGCGACGGCATTGGCGGCATCGGTGTGGGCGGCGAGGTATCGATTTCGGCCCTGGACGGCGGGCTGGTCGCACTTCCTGTCGATCCTGCGGAAGGGGGAACGGGGTCGGTCGGCTACAACGGCATACTGGCCCGCGGATACGGTGGCGGTTCTTCGGTCGATGGCGGCAGGGGCGGCGATGCCTTCAGTGGATTGATCGCCGTGCTCGCCGATGGCGGCACCTTCCGGTCCGGAGACATGCTCGCCAGCGTATTTGCACAAGGCGGCAACAGCCTAGACAGCGAACTCGATATTTCGGGCGGGAATGCCTTCGGCGGCGTCAGAACATTCAGCGCCGAAAACGGCGGCTCGATGCGGGGGTCAATAATCGGCGGCGGCGCAGGCGCGGTCGGTGGCAATGCCTCGGGAACGGGGATCGGCGGCGATGCGACCGGCGGCACCGCATTGCTTTCCGTCGACAACGCCGATGTGACCTTTGTCGGCAGGGGTCTGTTCTTTGCGGGCGCTACGGGCGGTGCGGGCCGCATCGGTGGCAATGCGACGGGCGGCAACGTGTTCATTTTCCTTTCCAATGGCGCACGGGTGGAAGTCGTGCCGGACGCGCAGGGCCGCGCCACTCTCGGCCTTGCCAACCCGGTATTCGGAGGTGCCGGTACCGAGCGCGCCGGCAACGCAATCGGCGACAGTGTCACGATCCAGATCAGCAATTCGACCTTCGACGGACAGCTTGTCGCCAACGCGCTTGCCTATGGAGGTCTGTCCGAAGCTGGCTCCGGTGGCGATGCCACGGGCGGTACATTCAACATGATCGCCGACGGTTCGACAGTCTCGCTTCTCTCTGGCAGTCGCATCGATACATCCGCATTCGGCGGCAACGGTATCGTCGGCGGGTCGGCAATCGGCGGCCAGAGCTCGATGATTGCCAGTAACGGGTCAATGGTGGATGTTTACGGATCGCCCGACGGGTTTTCCACTCTAGCATTGGAAAGCAGTGCAACCGGCGGAACGGGGGAAGAGGTCGACGGAAACGCTGCGGGCGGCGACGTGTCCCTGCGGCTCTTCGCATCGACCCTCGCCGCCCCGTCGGTATCGCTGGCCGCAAATGCTTTGACCAATACGGGCGAAGCCGTTGCAGGAACGGTGTCCTTCGGTGCCGCGGACGAATCGATCGCCCGGATCGCAAGCTTGGTGCTCGATGCGTCTGCCGATGGTACCGGGTCCGGTACGTGGACCGGGGGCTTTGCCGGACTGGTTTCGGGATCGGGCTCGGTGGTCGAAATCGGTTCCACCGAGATGGAAGCCAGCGGCGCGACGATCGCCGGTGCCTTCGAAATCGTGGCGAATAACGGGTCGATGGCCCTCGAAACCATATATGCGACTGCGGTCGGTGCCGCAGCGGGCGATGCATCCCGGATCGTGGCCATTGGCGGTTCGATACCGATCTCGTCCTACGCCAGCTTCGAAACCACCGGCGATTTCGGCGTAACCACAGCGTCAGGCGGCCTCATCGGAGGACCGACCGTTTTCGATCCAACCGCTTCGATCTCGGTTTTGTCGGGCGGGACCGTCACGATTGACGGCGATAATGATGCGCAGATCGGCTTTGGCGGCCGGGACCTGTTCATCAGTTCGCGCGACCTGCAAATCCTGTCCGGCGCGCGCATCGGTGCGCAGTTTCTTGCGCTGAACGTGATCGGCAACGATGCCGCCACGGTGATCGGCGGTACCGGCGAGACGGCCGGGTATACGCTGACACAGGCAGAGGTCGCGCGCATCGAAGCCGGTTCCGTGTATTTCTCAAGTTCGTTCGACGGTCTCGCGTCAGACGATATCCTGGTCCGTGATACCACTATCGTCGGTTCTCTGGACGATGGGCCTTCCAGCGTCTTCCTTCAGGCCGGGGGCATCGTGCGGGTCGAAGGCATCCTCGCCTATGTCGATGCAGCGCAAACTGACGAAATGGCGATTTCGGCACAGAGACTCGAAATCGTGACCCCGGGCGGTATCGGGATCGTCGATCCGCAGGGCCGCCCGACCGGCACGTTCAGTTTCTATGGCAACGATTTCTGGATGGCGGATGCCGACACTATTGCGCGACTTCGTGAAGAGGTATCCTTCGAAGGGCGGAACGAATTGCTGGCCACGGCCGCCGAAGGCAGTGCGGACCCCCTGGGCTATCTGAGGGCCGGCAACGTCTTCCTTGGTGTGGGGGACAGCCTGCTCGTCCGCAACACCGGAACGGCCGAAGCGCCGGGAGGCATCACCGTTACAGGCGACCTGTCGATCAGCGGTGTCGAATTCGGCAGCACCGAAGGGGGTTTCAGCGATACGGGCAGCAGCATTGTCGATCTGTTCGCATATGGCCGCAGGGTCGAAGAGGACGGCTCCAGTGTGACGGGGCAAGCTTTCTTCGAAACCGTCAATTTCAACACGGCCGACAGCGAAGAAGGCATCGCCACGCAATACGCGGAAGGGTCGCAGTTCAACAATTGCGAGATTGCGACCGGCGAGTGCGCGACTGTCGAACCGCCCGCTCCGCCCGAGCCGCCTTCCCCGCCCGAAGTGCCTGACGAGCGCGAGGAGATATTCGACGAGATCGACGAAGAGGCCCCGGCCACCTCGACAATCACCACCGATCCGGTGGCCCCAGCGCCCATCGCGCAGAGCGAGCAGGATGCCGACGTCGAATTCGGTGCGGATTTCCCCGCCCTGCTCAATGCATCGCTGATTGCCGAAGAAGGCGCTGTCGACGATCCAGTCGCCAGCGGCGGCGACATTGCGTTCTACGGAACCGAACCGGACGAAGAGGATGGCGACAGCGACGGGGAGAATGGCGATGACGATTAAGGCATTCGCAATTGTCGCATCGCTTGGCCTTGTCGCGTCCGGCACTGGCTGGACGACCTCGGCTACAGCGCAGGATGCATCGCGTCCCGTCAGCTACAGCGACACATTCCCGATCGGATCGAACGGCCTGTGCGAAGCGCAGATCCTGCAACCGCAGGCGGGCGCAGGACTGTTCGACCGCGAATATGCAATCGTGTGCCGCGACGCGGCAGCGCCGGTCGGCACATTGTGGGTCGTGCGCGATATCGAGGGCGGGCGGGAACATGACGGGTTCATGCCGGGTGCCGATTGCGACACGGGCAATGATGGCAATGTGCCCGACAGCCTCGTGGCGCCTGCTAGCTATAGCTGCCGGAAAGAGGTGGACGGGGCGCGGCGCGTGCTGGTTACCGGCCGGGCTTCGGGTCGGTACTATGCCGGTGAAGCCATCGCCGCATATGCCGATGCGGTGCGGTTGGGTCTTGCGACGCTTGTTGCCGACCGCCCGGTAGAAGGCGACATCGAAATACCCCTGACCGAAAGCGGCGACGCGGCGGCATTTGCCCGTGCGCAGGCGCGCGCGCTTTCGGCCGACGCGGTGATCGCGGAAGCCTATCGCCGCAGCAATGCTGGCGATTTTGCAGAAGCTGCCGAGTTTTTCGCCGAAACGGCCGCCAGCGCCGAGGGAACAAGCGCTACCGAAGCACGCCTCAACGCTGCGCTTTTGCAATCCAATCTCGGGAATTACGCAGAGGCCCAGCGCGGCTTCGCAGCGGTGCGCGGCGCGGTTGCGGCCGATGGTGTGCTGTCACGGATGTTGCGCAATTACGAAGCGATCGATGCACTGAATGCGGGTGCACCGCAGGTCGCCCTGGATATTCTCGAACGCCCGCTTCCCGCCTCGGCCGCATCACGTGAAGCTATTGCCGGGCTGGAGATAAGCGATGCGCTTGCCGCACGCCTTTCCGCCGAACAACCCGGCGCGCTCGATGCGCTGGGCGGGCTGACTGTGCTCGAGCGGGCGGACCTGCTGGATGGCCAGACCGCATACCTCAAGGCGACCGCCCTGAGGATGCTGCGCAGGACGGACGAAGCGGGTGCCGCCCTTACCGAAGCGGATCGCCTGCTCGGTAGCGTTCGCAGCGGTTCTGTGAGGTCGATCCTGTGGCTGCGCGCGCAGGTCCTGGGTGAACTTGCCGATCTGGCCGAAGGACGCGGGGATGAAGCCGGCGCCTCGCTCTATCACAACGAGGCCATAGGCTTGCTGGCCACGCGATACCCCGGTTCGCCCGCCCTGCTGAGCAGCCGCGCGCAATATGCCGGTTTCCTTGCGCGCAGCGGCCAGACGCAGGAAGCGCTGTCCACTTATCGCGAACTGGTCGACACGGCAGGAGGGAAACCTGCCCCATCCTTGCGGCGATTGCTGGTCCCCTATTTCAACCTGTTGACCGATGACGAACTGCCGCAGGAAAGCGCCGCGGCGGATATTTTTCTGGCATCGCAGCTGCTGCAGCGCCCCGGCCTTGCGCAAACGCAGGCGGTGCTGGCCCGCGAATTGTCAGGCGGCATTGATGCTGCATCGCAGCTGTTCCGCAAGGCCGTGAATGTCGGGCGTTCGGTCGAACAGGTTCGCAACCGCGTGGCCCATCTGGAAGCGCAGGCTTCCACCGATCCCGTCATTGCCGAACGGCTCGCCGCCCAGCGTGCAACCCTGGAAAAACTCGAAGCGCAGCAATTGTCGATCCAGGACCGTCTGGGCGAGTACCCGCGCTTCCGGGCGGTTTCGGACGGACGCGTCACCCTGGCAGACCTGCAAGCTGCCCTGAGACCGGGTGAAGGTTATCTCAAGCTCGCCGCGCTGGATGGTGCCACATTCGTCGTATTCGCCACTCGCGATACTGCGCGGGCATATCGGGCTGCCATCGACCCCGACGCGCTGGAAGCCGAAGTCGATGCCCTTCGCGCAAGTATCGCCTTCGTCGAGAACGGCCAGACCCTGACCTTCCCGTTCGACATCGAAAAATCCCGCGCCCTTTACAGCGCCCTGCTGGAGCCGGTCGATGCCGAAATAAGGGGCTTGGACCATCTTGTGTTCGAGCCGGACGGCGCGATGCTCCGCCTTCCGGCAAATCTTCTCGTTACCGATGACGCCAGCGTCGAACGTTACACCGAGCGCCTTGTATCGGGCGGCGACGAATACGACTTCAGCGGCACCAACTGGCTCGGGCGCGAAGTGCGGATCACGACGACCGTCTCGCCATCGGCGTTTCGCGATGTCCGCGCGGCACGCGGATCGGCCGCGACACGCGAGTACATCGGTTTCGGCGAGAATACGCCGCTGGGTGAAGATCGCGGATCGCTCGGTACCCGGTCTGCGCTTGCCGGGGGCGAGGACTGCCTTTGGGCACCGGCAGTCTGGGATTATCCGATCAAGGCGGACGAACTTTACACCGCATCGCGCAGCCTGAGCGCAAGTCCCGCAAAAGAGCGGATCCTGACCGGCGATACCTTTACGGACACCGCAGTGCTGGGGATGGACGACTTGCACGAATACCGCATCCTGCACTTCGCCACGCACGGGCTTGTCACCGCTCCCGAACCGGAATGCCCGCCGCGCCCGGCATTGCTGACTTCGTTCGGCGGCGAGCAGTCGGATGGCCTGCTGTCCTTCGCCGAGATTTTCGATCTCAAGCTCGATGCCGATCTCGTGATCCTGTCCGCTTGCGATACGGCCGGTGCGGCAACGTTAGGGGCGAGCCGCGAAGCCGGTGTCAGCGGCGGGGGCTATGCTCTGGACGGGCTGGTCCGCGCATTCGTCGGCGCGGGTGGGCGTACCGTGGTCGCCAGTCACTGGCCCGTGCCGGACGACTATAACGCGACCAACCGCCTGATCGACGGGTTCTTCGCCGCGGGTAAGGGGGTGGAACTGGCCGAAGCGATGCGCCGTTCACAGGCCCGTTTGATGGACGAAGCGGAAACGTCGCATCCGTTCTACTGGGCAGCTTTTGCGATTGTCGGCGATGGCGGAGCGCAGCTGCGCAACTGACGCCGACGACGCGGCGACCCAAGTTGGAAGCGAACAAGGGGCGGCCCCGAAGCCGCCCCTCGTCATTTCCCCGGCATCACTTCAGCGGAAGGATCTTGCCGATGATGTAGTCGGCAGCTTCTTCCGGCGTCATTTCTACCGTGTTGACCCGGATTTCCGGGTCTTCCGGCGCTTCGTACGGGCTGTCGATACCGGTGAAGTTCTTCAGCTTTCCTTCGCGCGCCTTTTTGTAAAGGCCTTTCACGTCGCGCTGCTCTGCCACTTCCAAGGGTGTATCGACATGGATTTCGATGAATTCACCGCCATCGATCATGTCGCGGACCAGCTGCCGGTCGGCACGGAACGGGCTGATGAAGGCCGTCAGGACGATAAGGCCCGCATCGGTCATCAGCTTGGCGACTTCGCCGATACGGCGGATATTCTCGATCCGGTCGCTTTCGGTAAAGCCCAGGTCCTTGTTCAGGCCGTGACGGACATTGTCGCCATCGAGCAGGAAGGTGTGGCGGTTCATGATCGCCAGCTTCTTTTCCACCTCGTTGGCGATGGTCGACTTGCCCGACCCGCTCAGGCCGGTGAACCACAGTACGCGCGGCGTCTGGTTCTTCATCGCGGAATGGTGATCGCGGGTGATGTCGGTCGCCTGCCAGTGGACGTTCTGCGAACGGCGCAGGCTGAAGTGCAGCATCCCTGCACCCACCGTGTGGTTTGTGATCTTGTCGATCAGGATGAACCCGCCAAGCGCGCGGTTATCGTCATAAGGATCGAACACGATGCGCCTGTCGGTGGTGATTTCGCACACGCCGATCTGGTTCAGGTGCAAGGTCGCCGACGCGAGATGCTCCATCGTGTTGACGTCGATCTCGTACTTGGGTTCGGCAACCGTCACGCTGACCATTTGCGTGCCAAGCTTCATCCAGTAGGCGCGGCCTACGACCAGCGCCTCGTCGTCCATCCACACGATGGTGCTTTCGAACTGGTCGGCGACTTCCGGCGGGCTGTCCGCCGTCGCCAGCACGTCGCCGCGCGAACAGTCGATTTCGTCTTCCAGCGTGATCGTGACCGACTGGCCCGCGACCGCTGCGTCGAGATCGCCGTCCATGGTGACGACCGACTTGACCTTGCTGGTCTTGCCCGAGGGGAGCGAGCGCAGCTCGTCGCCCGGCTTGACCGTACCGCTCGATACGAGGCCGGAAAAGCCGCGGAAGTCGAGGTTGGGGCGGTTCACCCACTGCACCGGCATCCGGAAGGGCTTGGCCTGATTGGCGGTGTTGTTGACCTCCATCGTTTCCAGATGGTCGATCAGAACGGGGCCATCATACCAGCCGGTATTGTCCGAACGGGTGGTGATGTTGTCGCCCGCAAGGCCCGACATCGGGATCGCGGTAAAGCTCTCGATACCGATGCTTGACGCGAACGCCTTGTAGTCGGCGACGATGGCATCGAACTTCGCCTGGTCGTAATCGATCAGGTCCATCTTGTTGACCGCCAGCACGAGGTTCTTGATGCCAAGCTGGTGGCACAGGAAGCTGTGGCGCTTGGTCTGGACCAGAACGCCCTTGCGTGCATCGATCAGGATGACGGCGCAGTCGGCGGTCGATGCGCCGGTGACCATGTTGCGCGTGTACTGTTCGTGGCCCGGACAGTCGGCGACGATGAACTTGCGCTTCTCGGTGGCGAAAAAGCGGTAAGCTACGTCGATCGTGATGCCCTGTTCGCGTTCTGCGGCAAGGCCGTCGACGAGCAGGGCGAAGTCGATCTCCTGCCCCTGCGTACCGACCTTCTTGCTGTCGTTTTCCAGCGCGGCCAGCTGGTCCTCGAAGATCATCTTCGAATCGTAGAGCAGGCGGCCGATCAGGGTCGACTTGCCATCATCCACGCTGCCGCAGGTGATGAAGCGCAGCATCGACTTGTTCTGGTGCTGCTCGAGATAGGCCTCGATATCGTCGGCGATGAGTGCGTCGGTCTTGTAGATAGGGTCGGTCATCAGAAGTACCCTTCCTGCTTCTTCTTCTCCATCGACGCGTCGCCCGCGTCCTTGTCGATCACGCGGCCCTGTCGCTCGCTGGTGGTGGTGAGAAGCATTTCCTGCACCACTTCCTGCAGGGTCGCCGCCTCGCTTTCGACAGCGCCGGTCAGCGGGAAGCAGCCCAGCGTGCGGAAGCGGATCGAACGTTCGGTGATTTCCGGGCGCTTGCCCATGACCTTCTCGAGCCGGTCGATATCGTCGGCCATGAACAGCCCGCCCTCATGCTCGTAAGTCGGGCGCTTGGCGCTGAAGTAGAGCGGCACGATCTCGATGTTCTCGGCCATGATGTACTGCCAGATGTCGAGCTCGGTCCAGTTCGACAGCGGGAAGACGCGGATGCTCTCGCCCTTCTTCTTGCGGGCGTTGTAGAGGTTCCAGAGCTCCGGGCGCTGGTTCTTCGGGTCCCAGCCATGCGTGGCGGTGCGGAAGGAGAAGATGCGTTCCTTCGCGCGGCTCTTTTCCTCGTCGCGGCGCGCGCCGCCGAAGGCTGCATCGAAACCATGCTTGTCGAGCGCCTGCTTAAGGCCTTCGGTCTTCCACATGTCGGTGTGCAGCGGGCCGTGATCGAACGGGTTGATGCCGCGTTCTTCGGCCTCCGGGTTCTGGTGGACGATCAGCTCCATGCCTGCGTCCTTCGCCGCTTTCTCGCGCAGCTTGTACATGTCCTGGAACTTCCAGGTCGTGTCTACATGCATCAGCGGGAAGGGCGGGGGAGAGGGGTAGAAGGCCTTCTTCGCAAGGTGCAGCATGACGGCGCTGTCCTTGCCGATCGAATAGAGCATCACCGGCTTTTCGGCTTCGGCTGCGACTTCGCGCATGATGTGGATGCTTTCGGCTTCGAGCCGCTGCAGGTGGGTGAGTGTCCTGGGGTCGGTCATCTATCGGGTTTCCTCAAGTCTTGAGGCGTCCGATACCGCAACGCACAATAGATGGACCTCCCATTTGGGAGGTGGTAGGGTTTGCGCATGCGTATTCCCAATCTTGGCGAGACCGAGCTTTTGGTGCCGCTGCATTCGGGCGTTTTCGAACAGCCGATGTGGCAGACCTTCCTGCGCCAGCTGCGCCGGGTCTGCGATGCCGCAGGGGCGGGGATCAACCTGAGCGGTTCGGGCGACGGCGATGTCCTGCTGGCCGATGGCGTGGTGCCCGCCATCAGCGCCGACATGCGCGAAGCGCGGGTCTATTCGGGCGCCGAGCTGGATCATGATACCGACGGACTGCGCGCGGTACGTGTGACTGGCGAAAGGCTGTCGCTCACTCTCGCGGTGCTGGCACCGGATGCGCTGGGTGCCGAGATCGCAAGCCTTCTGTCCGCGCTGGTCCCGCACTTGCGCGTGGCATTGAGAGTACTCGAATCCATCGATCGCGAACGCAGCCGGGCCTCGGTCAGTGCAGAAGCGTTCCGCCGGATGAATTTCGGCTGGATCGCAGTCGACCAGCGCTGCCGGATCGTCGACGTCGATGCGCAGGCCGAAAGTTTCCTCCAGCGTTCGGGTGCGCTGCGACGCGGCCCCTATGACCGGCTGGTGCCATCCTCACCCGCCGTCGACCGGCAGTTGACCGCGCTCGCCAAGGCCATGGGCAGCGATCGACGCCACCGGCCGCAGGCGATCAATATCAGTCAGGACCCCTGGATCGACATCCTCATCGCCCCGGTGCGTATCGATGCACTGGCTGTTGAGGGCAAGGCGGTGGCGGTCATCTATCTGCGCGGCGACCGGTCTTCTTCCGCCGACCGGCACGAGCAGCTGGTCGATCTGTTCGACCTGACGCCCGCCGAAGCGCGGCTGGCATGGTCGCTGGCCCAAGGCCAATCGATTGCCGAGGCGGCCGCAGCGCACGGCCTGACGGTTGAAACCGCGCGTTACTATTCGAAAAAGATCTACGCCAAGACCGGCGCGCGCGGGCAGGTGGACCTCGTTCGCAATATCCTCACCGGGGTGCTGGCGCTGGCCTGAACGCCCGTGGGGCGCCCGCTTTCCTACAGATCGTGTGCGCTGTTATGGAATGATTCCCCATCGCAGTCGGTCGGGAAAGATAACGGCGGCGAACGGTGTCACCCGTGGCTTTTAAGGAATAAATAAGCCAGATCAAGGAATTGGACATGTATGACACGGGTGACAGGGTGTCACCTTTGTCACCCTGCCTCGGTCCGGGCCGTGAGATCGGGCCAGAAGCTGTCCGCGCCGTGAGTGATGACGCTGCTGCCCAGCTTCGCGCTCCAATGGGCGTCGTTCCCGTATTCAGAGCGCCATTGCCACAGTCGGCGAGTAAAGTTTTGGAGGGTGTATTCCTGCGTAAAACCGATCGCGCCGTGGACCTGGTGCGCGACCGTGGTGCCGGTTTCCACCGCGCGGTTGGCGCGCAGCTTTGCGGCGGCCACCTCGAAGCCTGCCTCACCGCGATCCAGCGCCTGCGCGGCGCCCATGGCCGCGCAATTGGTGGCTGCCGCTTCGCAGGCGAAGGTTGCGAGGCTTTGCTGCACCGCCTGGAACTTGGCCAGTGGGCGGCCGAACTGCTGGCGCTCGTTCACATAGGCGACCGAAAGCGCCAGCGCCGCATCGAGGGCGCCTGCGATTTGGCAAGAACGGGCGAATGCCATTGCGAGCTCGCGGTCGATGCCGTCGGCCCGTTCCACAACCAGCGCGGGCAGGTCGATGCCAAGCGAGTGGTAGCCCGCGAGCCGGAAGACGGTCAGCGCATCGATCCAGTCGCCGCCGAAACCGCCGGCCAACCCGCCGAGGCGCAGGGCGTCACCATCAGCGGATCCACCCAGACCATCGACGGCACCGACCCGGGCCGCGCCAAGGTCTCGACCTTCGCCGAGTT
>CATMNW010000021.1 GCA_950071875.1 uncultured Erythrobacteraceae bacterium
GCACGGACGACGCCCGCCGCTTCGTGGCCGGGAATGGCCGGAAGCGGGGGGGGGTACGCACCGTCGATGAAATGCAGGTCCGAATGGCACAGTCCGCAGGCCTTGGTATCGATCAGGACTTCATGCGGCGCCGGGTCGGCGAGCTCGACCTCACCGATGGTGAGCCCCCCGACCTTCTCGAGAATTGCAGCCTTGGTCATTAACGGGTCGCTCCTACATCGCCGCTGCTCATGCCTGCCGAAGCCGCCGCGCTGCCGGCGCTGGCGGATTTGGCATTACCGCCGCGCAGGGCGTTCGCGGTTTCGCCTTCTTCCGGAAGGTGCTTGGCGAATTCCATGCGCGCGATCGAACGGGCGTGAACTTCGTCAGGACCGTCGGCGAGGCGCAAGGTGCGCTGGTGGGCATAGGCGCTTGCAAGACCGTAATCTTCGGACACGCCGCCGCCGCCATGTGCCTGGATGGCATCGTCGATGATGCGCAGTGCCATGTTGGGTGCTTGCACCTTGATCATGGCGATTTCCTGCTTCGCCGCCTTGTTGCCGACCTTGTCCATCATGTCCGCAGCCTTCAGGCAGAGCAGGCGGGTCATGTCGATGTCGATGCGGGCGCGAGCCACGCGTTCTTCCCAGACCGAGTGCTTGTAGATCGGCTTACCGAACGCTTCACGCTCCTGCAGGCGCTTGCACATCTTGGCGAGTGCTTCTTCGGCGACACCGATTGTGCGCATGCAGTGGTGGATACGGCCCGGGCCGAGGCGGCCCTGAGCGATCTCGAAACCGCGGCCTTCGCCTAGCAGCATATTGGTAACGGGGACGCGAACGTCCTTGAGTTCGACTTCCATGTGGCCGTGCGGCGCATCGTCATAACCGAAGACGGGCAAGTGGCGGATGATGTTCACGCCCTTGGCATCGTTCGGCATGAGCAGCATCGACTGCGCGGCATGGCGACCGGCGGAAAAATCGGTCTTGCCCATCACGATCGACACCTTGCAGCGCGGATCGCCCAGGCCCGAAGACCACCACTTGCGCCCGTTGATCACGTATTCGTCGCCGTCGCGTTCGATACGGGTTTCGATGTTCGTCGCGTCGGAGGAAGCGGTGAAGGGTTCGGTCATGAGGAAGGCGGAGCGGATCTCGCCGTTCATGAGCGGGGTGAGCCACTTATCCTTCTGCTCGCGCGTACCGTAGCGGTGGAACACTTCCATATTGCCGGTATCGGGTGCCGAGCAATTGAACACTTCCGAAGCAAAGCCGATACGGCCCATTTCTTCGGCGCACAGCGCATATTCGAGGTTCGTCAGGCCCGGGCCTTCGAACTCGTAGGTTTCCTCGACATGATGATGCCCTTCATTGCGCGGGGGCATGAAGAGGTTCCAGATGCCGTCCTTCTTGGCCTTCGCCTTGAGCTCTTCGACCACGGGAATGACCTTCCAGCGATCGCCTTCTGCGTCCTGTGCCTTGTAGGTCGGAACAGCCGGGCGAATGTGGTCGTCGATGAAGTTTTTCACCCGGTCGCGCCAGTATGCTTGCCGTTCAGTAGGTTCAAAATCCATCGTAGTGTCCTCTTCTCTCTTCGATTCCGTTGCTTTAAGAAACTGGCACGGCAAGACGCGCGCGCCAAGTGTTAATCACGGGACCATGGTCCCGCCGTCGATGTCTCCGCGCGCTGCGATGTCGAGTGCCTTTAGTCGCGCCTCGTGTTCCTCGCGTCCGATCGGAAAGCGTCCGAGCCAGAAAGCTGCCACCAGCCCCAGCACGATGATGGCACTGCCATAAAGCCACACGATATTCTCGATGACCTCCTGCGGCACTTCCGCAGGGTTGGCATTGGTCGGAAGCCCAGACAGGGCGATAACCTGCCCGCCAAGCAGGATGCCGCCCCCGGTCGCGCATTTCTGGACGAACCAGTTGCCCGAATAGAAACTGCCTTCTGCCCGGCGTCCCGCACGTTCCTGATAGGCTTCGACAATCTCGGCGATCATCGAGGTGGCCGAAATCATCACGACCACGCCCAGCGTATTGGCGACCAGCAGGAAGGCATAGAATTGCACCGCACTTCGCCGTGTACCCGTCTCCGGCCAGAAACCTGCAAGGTAGAGGGCGAACGGGATCAGCAGCACGACGAGCGAGCCCAGCGCGCCGATCACCGCGCTTGTCGGCTTGCCGAACCGGCGATGCATCGGCCCCACGATGAAGAACATCAGCACGACCGACAGGAACAGCACGACGGGATAAAACTGCAGTTCGGTCGTATCGAACCGCCAGACGAATACGTTGATGTAATTCGTCAGCGAGAAGGTCAGTCCCTGGCTGACGTAAGCCGCGAGCGCGCCGGCCGCGAAAATAAGGAAGGCGCGTTCGCTGAATGCATCGATGATCTCGGAAAACGCCCCGCGCAGCGTAAACTTCGGCGCGCGGGTTTCGGGAAAGCCTGCCACCAGCCGGTGCTGGCCGAGCGCGGAGCCGAGCACGGATATCACCATCAGTGCGGCGCCGATCACGCCGAACCAGAGGTAGCCTTCGGGTTGCAGCAGCGCCTCAGCGCTGGGCATCAGCACGAAATAGGCGAGCACCATCATGACCAGTCCGCCGCACCATCCGAACAGGAAGCGATACCGGAACAGTGTCGTACGGTCGTCGTAGTCGGCGGTGATTTCCGGCAGGAGGCTGACCGAAGGCACCTCGCAAGCCGAAAGCAGCAGCCGGACCGAAACCGCGACCGCGAGCAGTTCCCAGAATGTCGGGACGCCGCCGCCGGGCGGGTGCCACAGCAGCACCCAGACAATCGCAAGCGGAATCGGGGCGGCGTAAAGCCAGGGCAAGCGGCGACCCCACCTGGTATACGTCCGGTCGGAAAGGTTGCCGAGCAGCGGATCGACAAAAGCGTCGATGACCAACGCGGCGGCGAGCGCGAGGCTCACCGTACCAGCGTCCATGCCCAGCGCCTGGTTGTAGAATATCAGCAGAAAGAAGCTGAAACCGGAATCCTTCACGCCGAAAGCCACCGCGCCGAAGCCGTGGACCAGCTTCAGGCGCTGGGGAAGGGGACCGGTAACGAAGGGCATCAGGCGTTTTGTTGGGCCGCCTTGACCTGTTCCTCGAGCGCCATCAGCGCTTCGAATGCCCCGCCTTCTTCCGGATCCCAGCTATGCCGGGGTCCAAGGGTTATTCCCCCGTCCACCACAAGCGATGCACCGGTCATGAAACCGGCTGCGTCGCTGGCAAGAAAGGCGACAGCATTGGCAATGTCCGCCGGCTGGCCTCCGCGCGCAACGGGTTGCGCGTTGGAGGACATCTGCGCGATCATCGCCTTTGCCTGGTCCTTCACCTCCTCGGGAATTTCGAGGGTCGCCGTGAAGATGTTCGTATTGATGAAGCCCGGCTGGATCGCGTTCACACGAATGCCATGCTGCGCAAGGTCGGTCGCTGCGCACTTGGTAAGATGCAGCACGCCTGCCTTCGCCACGGCGTAGGCGGTCGGCGAATAGCCTGGGCCAACCGCTGCCACGCTCGATACATTGACGATGCTTGCGCCTTTCCGGCCCTTCATGTGCGGCACGGCGTAACGGGTTCCCATCGCTACCGAGCGCAAAAGTAGGTCCATCGTGCGATCCCAGGCTTCCGGCTCGATCTCCGAAATGTCTTCACGCGCGCCGCCGGCACCGGCATTGTTGAACACCGTATCGATCCCGCCGGTTTCCTCAGCCGCCCGGTCCATCAATACCTTTATGGCCTGCGGGTCGCACACGTCGCATTCGACGAAGCGAACATCGCCGTCGGTTTCCGCTACCAGTTTTTCGCCGCCGGGACGGTCGATATCGCTGGCGAAAACGGTCGCGCCTTCGCTTGCGAAAAGCCGTGTCGTTTCCGCGCCGATTCCCGACGCGGCGCCGGTGACGATTACGGTCTTGCCCGAGAATCGCATGCCTACTCTCTCCCCGAATTTCTCCGCCCCAAGCTTAGGGCAGCAGCCACGCGCGTCAACGGAATCCGGCTGACGTTACGGCAATGCGGACCATCGCGAGCGGCCTTGCGTGCAGGCGCCGATTGCCCTTAACGTGAGGCATAACATACCGCAGTTTTAGAAGAGAGAGGATTCGGTCCAATGTCCGCCAGTGATCTGGAAGCCTTCCGCGCTGAAACGCGCGATTGGCTAGAAGCCAACTGCCCGCCCGAAATGCGCAAGCCCGTCGAAAGCGAAGACGACGTCTACTGGGGCGGCCGCAACGCGACCTTCAAGAACGATGCGCAGAAAGCCTGGTTCGAAGCCTGCCGCGACAAGGGCTACACCGTGCCCGCGTGGCCCAAGGAATATGGCGGTGCCGGCCTGACGCCCGCGCAGGCCAAGGTGCTGCGCGAGGAAATGGCTACCATCGGCGCGCGCCCGCCGCTTTCGAGCTTCGGCATCTGGATGCTCGGTCCGGCGTTGTTGCACTTCGGCACCGAAGGGCAGAAGCAGCGTTTCCTCAACGAAATCGCCCGCGGTGAAATCCGCTGGTGCCAAGGCTATTCGGAACCGGGCAGCGGCTCGGACCTCGTGAGCTTGCAGACCTTCGGCGAAGACAAGGGCGATCACTGGGTCGTCAACGGCCAGAAGATCTGGACCAGCTACGCCGACAAGGCTGACTGGATTTTCTGCCTGGTGCGGACTGACAAGTCGAACAAGTACCAAGGTATCACGTTCATGCTCTATGACATGGCCAGCGAAGGCGTGTCGACCAAGCCGATCCTGCTGATCAGCGGCAACAGCCCGTTCTGCGAAACCTTCTTTGACGATGTGAAGGTGCCCAAGAGCTATGGTGAAGATGTGCCCGCACAGGTCGGCGAGATCAATCGCGGCTGGGACGTAGCGAAATATCTGCTCGGTCACGAGCGCGAGATGATTTCGGGCGCCGACGGCGGCAACACCGGCACGATCGGTGCAGCGCTGACCCGCGCAAACGGCGAGGTCGATCCCGTGCTGCGCGCTGAACTCGCCCAGTTCGATGTCGATGCGCTGGCCTATGGTGCAATGGGCGAGAAGTTCCTCGACGAGATCAAGGTCGGCAAGGCGCATCCCGCCCAGCCGAACATGATGAAATATGCGGGCACCGAGCTGAACAAGCGGCGCCACGAACTGATGATGGCCGCCGGAGGCAGCCACGCGCTGGAATGGGAGAGCGAGGAGACGAGCGGCGGCAAGCCCTCGCGCAACTGGCTGCGCACCAAGGCGAACAGCATCGAAGGGGGCACCTCCGAAGTCATGCTCAACGTCATTTCCAAACGTATTCTCGACCTGCCGGGAGCCTGATCGATGCCTCTGTATTACGACGACGACCAGACGATGCTGGCCGAAACCGCCAGCCAGTTCATGGCCGAAGAAGGTTCGATCAAGAACCAGCTGCGCCACTGGCGCGATCGCAACTGCAAGGACGGCTTCGGCCACGGCCTGTGGCAGCAGTTTGCCGAAATGGGCTTCACCGGCATGCTGGTGGACGAGGACGACGGCGGGCTCGGCATGGGCCAGGTCGAAGCGAATATCGTGCTCGAGGAAATCGGCCGGAACCTGACGCCTTCGCCATTCCTGTCATCTTCCGTTCTTGCGGCAACCGCGCTCAAGCACGGCAGCAACGATGTGAAGGGCCGCTGGCTCCCCGATCTGATTTCGGGCGAAAAGGTCTATGCCGCAGCGATCGACGAAGGCCGCAAGCACCGCCCGGAGAAGATCGCCTGCAAGGCTGAGAAATCGGGTAACGGTTTCAAACTGACCGGCAAGAAGGACTTCGTGGTCTATGGCGCCAGCGCCGAAATGATCGTGGTCGCCGCACGCACTTCGGGCGATGACAGCGATGCGGACGGCCTGACGCTGTTCGCCGTCCCGCAGGACGCCAGCGGTATGAGCCACGACAGCGTGCGCCTGGTCGACAGCTCGATGGCCAGCCACGTCACCTTCGACGGCGTCGAACTCGACGGCGATGCGGTGATCGGCGAGGTCGACGGCGGGCGCGAAGTGCTCAATGCCATGCTGATGGCGGGCCGTGTCGGGTCGGCTGCAGAAGGCGTTGGCGTTGCCCGCGGTGCGATGGACATGACTGTCGACTACATCAAGCAGCGCAAGCAGTTCGGCAAGATCATCGGCGAATTCCAGGCGCTGCAGCATCGTGCATCGCACCTCTATTCCGAGGTCGAGATCGCCCGCGCCGTGACCGTCAAGGCAGCACAGCTGGTGGATGCCGGAAGCGAGAAGGCCGACCTCATGACGTCGGTAGCCAAGGCGAAGGTCGCCAAGGTGGCTGGCCTCGCTGTGCGCGAAGGCGTGCAGATGCACGGCGGCATCGGCATGACCGACGAATATGACATCGGCCTCTACATGAAACGCGATCGTGCGCTGCAGGAGTTCCTGGGCGACCAGTATTACCATGCGGGCCGCGTTGCGGACCTGATGGGCTACTGAACGGGAGAGAACACATGAATCTGGATGATCTGTTCGGCCTCAAGGGCCGTGTCGCACTCGTGACCGGCGGCAGCCGGGGTATCGGCAAGATGATCGTTGAAGGCCTGCTCGCCGCGGGGGCGGAGCGGGTCTATATCGTGGCGCGAAAGAAGGAACAGGTTGACGAAACCAGCGCCGAACTGGGCGAAAAGGTTATCGGCCTGGTCGGTGACCTCAGCCAGATGGACGGCATCAAGCAGCTGGCCGATGAACTCGCCAGCCGCGAGGACAAGCTCGATCTGCTGGTGAACAACGCCGGTGCCGCATGGGGTGAACCGTTCGAGGAATTCAGCGAAGCCGGCTGGCACCGCACGATGGACCTCAATGTCAAAACGCCGTTCTTCCTGACGCAGAAGCTGATGCCGCTGCTGAAGAAGGCAGGCACTGCGGATCGCCCGGCTAAGGTGCTGATGATCGCAAGTATCGACGGGATGAAGACCAATCCCTGGCCGACCTATCCCTATCAGGCGTCCAAGGCGGGCCTCATCCACCTCACGCGGCGCATGGCGGCGGAGCTGGTGCAGCATAATATTATCGTGAACGGCATCGGCCCCGGCGCCTTCCCCAGCGCGATGAACCGCGCGGCGCGGGACAATGCAGACATGGTCGAAAAGGGTATTCCCAGCCGCCGCGTCGGCGTGACCGAGGACATGGCGGGCGGGGCGATCTACCTGCTCAGCCGCGCGGGCGACTATGTCGTCGGCACGACAATCGCGATCGATGGCGGGGTGGTGAACGCCAATGTCGGCGCGGGCAACTTCGTCGATCCGTCGGGGGACTGACCGGCAGTATCTGCCACCCGCGCCGTACACCGGCGCGGGTGGTCACCGGATGAAATATCCGACGACGCCCCAGTCACTGCCCGATTTCGCGAGGACGACGGTCTCGACCGCACCTGCGGCTGACGCATAATCCGTGTCGAAGGTGACGATGCGATACTCGCCCTTCGGCGCACCGGGGAGCGAGGCGGGTGCGTCGATGCCCTTCAGATTGCGGCTGATGACTTCACCGAGAGGCTGGCGTACCGGCGTGACCTGCTTGGCCCAAGCGTCGGCAGTCACCGCGGATTTGAACATCGGTCCGGCCTGCGCCCAACTTTCCTGATAATTGCCGGCATCGACGAGCTTGATCCAGTCGCGCGCGGCGGTCTCCGCCTGTGTGCCCTGCTGCAAGGATGCCTCCATCTCGTCTTCTCCGGCGTCGTGCGATCCGGACGAGGTGGCGAGCAGGACTGCGGCGAGAATGGCTGTGAACATGAGTGTTCCTCCGATGATCCAAGCCACGCGGTTGCGGCGGCCCGGGGTTGCTGATGGCATCGGAGTATCGGTGGCGGTTGCAGCATCGGCCATCCCGATTTGCTCGGGCGCAGCATTTTGGGGGGCATTTTGCGGGCCTTCCGCCTCCTCCTCCCCCAAGATTCTTGCGGCCTCGCGGCTGCTCGCCACCCCAAGCTTCTTGCGGGCCTCGCGCAGATAGTCGTTTACCGTGTGGACCGACAGGTCGAGCTCGGCGGCGGCGGATTTGGCGGTATGTCCTGCCAGCAGCAGCCGCAGGACTTCGCGCTCCCGATCCGTCAGCGAGGCGACCCCGTCTGCCATCGTCAGTTCATTAGTTCACGGACGAACGGGATCAGTCCGGTCTGCCTCTGGCGCTTCATCCGCTCCGCGTCGAGAATTTCGCGCACCTTGGCGAAGCATGCGTCGACATCCTCGTTGATGACGACGTAGTCATAAGCATCCCAGTGACTGATCTCGGCGCGGGCGCGTTCCATGCGTGCTTCGATAACCGCATCGCTGTCAGTGCCGCGCCCGCGGAGCCGGCGTTCCAGTTCCGCGATGGAAGGCGGCAGGATGAACACGCGCACCACGTCCTGCTGGTCCTTCTGGTACAATTGCTGTGTTCCCTGCCAGTCGATGTCGAACAGAAAATCCTGGCCTTCCTTCAAGGCGTTGCGGATCGCGCCTTTTGGGGTGCCGTAACGGTGATCGAAGACATGCGCCCATTCGTAGAAGTCGTCTTCTTCCACCATGCGATCGAAAGTCGCATCGTCCACGAAGCTGTAATGCACACCGTCGATTTCACCGGCCCGCGAGGGGCGCGTGGTCACGCTGACCGATAGCTTGATCTCGTCATCGGCAGCCAGCAGCATGCGGCTGATGGTCGTCTTGCCCGCGCCGCTTGGCGAAGACAGGATGAAAAGAAGGCCTCGCCGTTGAAGATTGGGGCGGGGGGACTGGGGTTGCGCGGTGGTGGAATCGGCCATGCGCGCTGTTGGCGCATCGAGTGGTGGCAAATCAAGCCCTGCCGACAGGGAAACTCAGATTGCGCTGTCGCTCCTGGCCTGCCTGCGCAGGGTCCGGTCGCCGGCAGCGCGCGACTTGCGTTTCGACTGGCTGCGATCGAACAGCACCTTGAGAGCAAGGCCCGTACCGACGATCAACGCACCGGGTACGGACTTGGTAGCGACCTTGGTCACTCCGTAGGCTGCAAGCGTATGCACCAGGCTGCGGTTCTCGACCGCATCCTTTGCGAACTTGCTGCCGTACTGGCGTCCGAGGATGGCCTTTTCCATCGCCATGCGCGAAAGGCGTCCCGCACTACGCAGGGCAATGTCGTGAATGATGAGGTTGGTGGCCGCGTTCGTGCTGGGTCCGGGTACCTTGTGACGCTTGTCACGCAATCCATCGGGCGCCTGCGCGATCGTTTCGCCGACCACGTCGGTCAGGTGGTTCGGTTTGTCTTCGTCGGTAAGACCCAGTTTAGCCATGTACTGCCCCGTTTGCCGGGAAAGCCCGGCGATTATTTCTTCCGGCCGAAATCGACCGTAACGACATTCGAGCCGTCTTCCGCACCTTCAACGGCTTCGCCGCCCGACTGTTCCGTTCCATCGTTTTCGGGATGCTCGGTCGAGGCTGGTGCCATGTCGGCAACCGTAGCCTGGAACTGCAGGCCGAAATCCACGGCCGGATCGACGAACTGGGTGATCGCGGCGTAAGGTATGTCGAGTTCCGCGGGCACCTGGTTGAAGGAAAGGCCCACCGCAAAGCCATCTTCCCTGACATTCAGGTTCCAGAACTTGTTCTGGAGCACGATGGTCATCTCGTCCGGGAACCGTTCGCGCAGGCTGTCGGGGATGGTGACCCCCGGGGCGTGTGTCTTGAACGTGATGTAGAAATGATGCGCGCCGGGCAGTTCGCTGCCGCCGTCTTCGATTTCGCCGAGCACGCGGCCAACCACTGCGCGCAGGGCTTCCTGCACGATGGAATCGTAAGGGATCAGGCTGTCGGGCGTCTCGTCGTCCATGGCCCGCTAGGTGGGGCCACGCGGCGTCGTGGTCAAGCGCTTTAAGCGCGGCTTTACCCTGCAAACAGGTGCATTTTCTTGCGCCCTGCGCTTCGCGCCTATAGCGGGGCTGCCATGCGTACAGGCCGTATCGAACGAAACACCGCGGAAACGAAGATTCTGGTCGAGGTCGATCTCGACGGGTCGGGGACCTATGACGTCTCGACCGGCATCGGGTTTCTCGATCACATGGTCGAACAGGTGGCGAAACACTCCTTGATCGACATAACGATGAAGGTGGACGGCGACCTGCATGTCGACCAGCACCACACCACCGAAGACAGCGCGCTGGCATTGGGGCAGGCGCTCGCCCAGGCGCTGGGCGACAAGGGCGGCATCACGCGTTACGGCCATGCCTATTCGCCGATGGACGAAACGCTGGCGCGCGTCGCGCTCGATATTTCGGGGCGGCCCTATTTCGTATGGAAGGCGGGCTTCAGTCAGGAAAAGCTGGGCGAATGGGATACCGAGCTGATCGAGCACTGGTTCCATTCCGTCGCGCAGACCTGCGGGCTGACGCTGCACATCGAACTGCTCTACGGCACCAATAACCATCACATCTGCGAAAGCATCTACAAGGGTTTCGCCCGCGCCATGCGGATCGCCTGCGATATCGACCCGCGCAAGGGTGGCGCAATCCCCAGTACCAAGGGGCAGCTTGGTGGCTGAAGTCACCGCGTTGATCGATTACGGCGCGGGCAATCTCCATTCTGTCGAGAATGCGCTGCGCAAGGTCGGGGCCAGGGTGAAGGTCACCGCCGATCCCGATGTGGTGCGCGCGGCGGACCGGATCGTGTTGCCCGGTGTCGGCAGTTTCAAGGCCTGCGCCGAAGGTCTTCGCGCAGAAGATGGCGTCATAGATGCGATGCACGAAAGGGTGTTCGTGGGTGGGGCGCCGTTCCTCGGCATCTGCGTGGGCATGCAATTGCTGGCAACGCGCGGGCTGGAGCATGGCGAAACGCCGGGTCTCGGCTGGATCGACGGCACCGTGCGCCTGATCGAGCCGACCGACACCAGCGTGAAGGTCCCGCACATGGGCTGGAACGATGTCGCCCCCATGCCGCATGCGCGCGGGCATGACGTGGTGGCCCAGGGTGAAGCGTATTTCCTCCATTCCTACCATTTCAAGGCGCGACATCACGAAGATGTGCTGGCCATGACCGACCACGGCGGCGGACTGGTCGCAGCCATCGGCCGCGACAATCTGGTCGGTGTCCAGTACCACCCCGAAAAGAGCCAGGCCTACGGGCTCGACCTGCTAGCGAAGTTCCTGGAGTGGAAACCGTGATCGTTTTTCCCGCAATCGACCTCAAGGGCGGCGAAGTCGTGCGCCTTGCGGAAGGCGATATGGACCGGGCCACCGTCTATGGCGATGATCCTGCAGCTCAGGCGAAGCTGTTCGCCGGTGCAGGGGCGGACCACCTGCATGTCGTCGACCTCGATGGCTCCTTCGCCGGTTCCGCGCGCAACCGCGAGGCGGTCGAGGAGATCGTCACCGCATTCCCGGGCCGCGTCCAGCTTGGCGGCGGCATTCGCAAGCGCGAGGATGTCGAAGGCTGGTTCGATGCCGGCGTGGCGCGCGTCGTCATGGGCTCGGCAGCTTTGAAGGATCCCGAATTCGTCAAGGACATGGCCCGCGCCCATCCTGGCGGCGTGGTCGTGGCTGTCGATGCCAGGGACGGCATGGTCGCGACCGAAGGCTGGGCGGACGTTTCCGATGTACCGGTCATCGACCTTGCGCGCCGGTTCGAGGATGCAGGCGTAACCAGCCTGCTGTTTACCGACATCGGCCGCGACGGCCTGCTGAAAGGCGTCAATCTCGAAGCGACGGTGGGCCTTGCCCGGCAGGTCGATATTCCGGTGATTGCCAGTGGCGGGGTTGCCGGGATCGAGGATATCGAAGCGCTCGCCGCTGCCGCCCATGAGGGTATCGAGGGGGTCATTACCGGCCGCGCGCTGTACGATGGTCGTCTGGACCTTGGCGAAGCGCTGGCGAGAGCGAACCGCGCATGACCGTTCGTGTCCGGGTCATCCCCTGCCTCGATGTGCGCGACGGGCGCGTTGTGAAGGGCGTCAATTTCGTCGATCTCAAGGATGCCGGCGATCCGGTCGAACAGGCGCAGGCCTATGATGCGGCCGGCGCGGACGAGCTGTGCTTCCTCGACATCTCTGCAAGCCATGAAGGGCGCGGGACGCTCCTGGACATGGTTCGCCGCACTGCCGAGGTGTGTTTCATGCCGCTGACCGTGGGCGGCGGGGTGCGCAGCGTGGAAGATGCCCGCGCGCTATTGCTCGCAGGTGCCGACAAGGTTGCCGTGAATTCCGCTGCGGTCAGCCGCCCCGAACTGGTGCGGGAGATAGCCGAGAAATTCGGCAGCCAGTGTGTTGTCGCCAGCGTCGATGCGCGCGCTTCGACCAGCGGCGATGTCCGCGGCTGGGAAATCTACACGCATGGCGGGCGCAAGCCGACCGGGATCGACGCGGTCGAACACGCCGTGCGCCTGGCGGAGCTCGGCGCGGGCGAATTGCTCGTCACCTCGATGGATGGGGACGGGACGAAGCGAGGTTACGACCTCGAACTCACCCGCACGATCGCTGATGCGGTGCGTGTGCCCGTGATCGCCAGCGGCGGCGTCGGGACGCTGGACCACCTCGTCGCGGGCGTGACCGAGGGCCATGCGAGTGCGGTTCTCGCTGCATCGATCTTTCATTTCGGCCAGCACAGCATTGCCGATGCGCATGCGGCCCTGCGGGCTGCAGGGCTTCCAGCGAGGGGGTAGGGCCGGATGTCCCGGCGCGGGACAGGCCAGGAGCGCTTCATGCCAACCATATTCACTTTTGTTAATTCACCGGCGTGAGCAGCCAGTTCATTTCCTTGGCGGCGCAATTCGCCGATCTTGCCGGTCCGCAGGGCATTGCCGCACGCCTTGCCGAACCGAGCGGTCTTGCGCTCGTCACGGTCGGCCTTCTGGGTGTGCTGGTCGGACGCTTCGTGATGGGGCGCAACTCCGATTGACGCTGTGGGCGCAGGCCGTGCATAGCGCGGCCCCATGGATACGCTGACCCGTCTCGAACAAACCATCGTCCAGCGCCGCGCCGCCGATCCTTCGGCCAGCTATGTGGCAAGCCTGCATGCCAAAGGGATGCCGCAAATCGCGCGCAAGCTTGGCGAAGAAGGGGTGGAGGCATCCATAGCCATGCTGTCCGGCGGGCGTGAGGAACTGGTCGGGGAAGCTGCCGACCTGGTGTTTCATCTGCTGGTGGCGCTGAATGCCCGCGACATAGCCTTCGACGATGTGCTGACCGAACTGGACCGGCGCGAAGGCCGGTCGGGCATCGATGAAAAAGCCGCGAGGAAATCCTGATGCCGATCGACCCGACGCAGCCGTATGACGACAACAATATCTTCGCAAAGATCCTGCGCGGCGAAATTCCGTCCAGCACCGTCTATGAAGACGACTGGGCACTCGCTTTCGAAGACATCAATCCGCAGGCCGAAATCCATATCCTCGTGATCCCGAAAGGGCGCTATGTCAGCTGGGACGACTTCAGCGAGAAGGCCGACGCGGACGAGATCGCCGGCTTCGTGCGGGCGGTCGGCATTGTGGCGCGGGACAAGGGTCTGGTCGAGCCGGGCTACCGGATGATGGCGAATATCGGGGCACATGGCGGGCAGGAAGTCCCGCATCTGCATGTCCACCTGTTCGGCGGCGAGCCACTGGGGCCGATGATCTGGAAGCGGGGGTAAGCGACGTTAATCGCGGAGTGTCGCCGCAAGTCGATGACGCTTCCCCGAAAAAGGTTGACCGAATCCCCCCTCGCCGTTATCCGGCCGCTTGATTTTGGCGCGTCGGGACCCCATTTCCGGCGCGTATTTATTTGACGAGAGACATCATGAAAATCCGTAACAGCCTCAAGTCGCTCAAGAGCCGCCACCGCGATTGCCGCGTGATCCGCCGCCGCGGGCGCACTTACGTCATCAACAAGACCAACCGCCGCTTCAAGGCCCGCCAGGGCTAATTGCGGCTTCGCCGTTCGCGGCGGAAGTCTTGTTCGACCGGCCCGGCTCCGATGAGGAGTGCGGGCCGTTCGTGTTTCATGTGCGGAAATGGGGCGGTTCGCCTGCGCAGGCGGTGCCGATATGCCCGCCGGATCCAGCCAGGGGGAACTTGCGCATGACCATTCAGGCCGTCGTGTTCGATGTGGGCCGCGTTCTCTACCAGTGGCAATTGCGCCAGCTCTTCAGCAAGATCGTCGATGATGAAGCGCGGCTTGAAAAGCTGCTTGCCGAAGTCGTGACCGAGGAATGGCATTTCCAGGCCGACCAGGGGCGCACCCTGGCTGAAATGGTACCCGAACGCATCGCCCTTTACCCAGGCTTCGAAACCGAAATTCGCGCCTATGCGACACGGTTCAATGAAACCATACCCGGCCCCGTTCCCGGCAGTATCGAGCTGGTCGAACAGCTTCACCGGCGCGGAATACCACTGTTCGCTATCACCAATTTCGGGGCCGAGTTCTGGGCGGGATTTCGCCCGACCGCCCCTGTGTTCGACCTGTTCGATGATATAGTGGTCTCCGGCGTTGAAAAGCTGGCCAAACCCGATCCCGCTATCTTCGCGCTCGCCGAAAGCCGGTTCGGCCATGATGCTGCCGCCATGCTGTTCATCGACGACAACCCCGCCAATATCGAAGCGGCGGCAGAATGCGGGTGGCAGGTTCACCACTTCAACGATTCACCGACTCTAGAAGCCGATCTGGCAGCGCGCGGACTGGTATGAAAAAGGCCCCGGCGATCGTTCGCCGGGGCCCAGTCGGCCACCCTGATGGAGAGGGGGTGGGGGTAATGGGTGTCAGCGGTTGCACTTGGCCAGTTCGTCGGCCTCCAGCGCCTCGCCATCGGCGGTGAAGGAAGCGATCTGGCCGTGTTCGCGCTGGAGTTCGCGGCATACGCGCAAGGGTCGCGAGGTGCCTTTTTGCGCCATGCAGCTGGTGCCCTTGCAGGCCCATGCGACACCGCCGGCAACCGTCGTGGTCCTTTCGGCGACAGGCTGCGCCAGTTCGACAGAATAGAAAGCGCCTGACGATCTTGCTTCGGCAGGGGCAGGAGAGGCCAGAACGCCGAAGGTGAATCCGGTGTAAGCGAGGGCGGCAACGATGGTGCCGAATGTGACCGGGCGGGGGAGGTGTGTGGTCATGAGACGGGTCCTTTTCAATCGCGCGGCCAAAGCAGCGACTTGTCACGCGCGAAATTGGGTTTCATATGGCAACCGGTTGCGAATCAGCATCTAGGATTATAGGTTTTTAATTGCAACCTATTTCTGCACGTTTGGCAAAACCGGATTTTTCGTCCAATAGGTTTTCAGAAGAGGACTTAATTCTATGGGTGAAATCCGCGAACCGCTCCGCGAACTGATGTGCGGCCTGCCGCAGGCGCTCGAAGTGATGGGTGAACGCTGGTCGTTCATGATCCTGCGCGCCAGCTTCAACGGCCTTCACCATTTCGAGGAATTCCTGAGCGAACTGGGTATCGCGCGCAATATCCTGTCGAACCGCCTCGCGAAGCTTGTCGAACACGGCATCCTCAAGCGCGATCCTTGTGCAGAAGACAAGCGCAAGATCGAATATCGCCTGACGGCCAAGGGGATGGACCTGCTTCCGGCCATGGTCGCCCTGCGCCAGTGGGGCCAGAAATACGGGTCCGAAGTGGTAGAGAACCCGGTGCTCGTCGATGAACGCGATCGCCTGCCGATCGGTCCGCTCTCGATCCTCAGCCATGACGGTCGGATCCTCGGCCCTGCCGACCTTCATCTCGTCGAACGCAGCAATCTCGGTGTCCGCGCCGATGGTAGCAAGGCCAAGCCCGGCAATGCGCTGGGACACGGCGATGTCGTGGATCTCGGCAGCATCCGCGCATCGAAGAGCGCGGCCTGAGCGAAACCGTCCAGCGTACCGCGGACGGGCGCTACATCATCGTGCGCGGCAGGTTGTGGCGCGCAAGCAATCCGGCATTATCCGAAACCCGGCGGCAAAACCTTGTCGACAGTTTGATGGATGCGCGCCGCGCGGTCGGCGCTGCGAAAAAGTCGGGCGATTTGGCTTTTTGAGGGGTATCCGTATCGAACCTTCAAACCGTGGCCTAAGTGGGAAGTTTGTACGTTTTGGAGTTATAACCGGTTCAGAACGATTCTCCTCATTCAGGAGATGAACTTTAAAAAAATAATCATCGAAAAATATTTATTTTTCGTGGAGAAATTTCACTTTGAAAAAAGTTTTAGAATATTTTTGAAAAAATATTCAACTTTTATTTTACAACATGGTTTTCATTTAAAATTGATTTCTATTT
>CATMNW010000022.1 GCA_950071875.1 uncultured Erythrobacteraceae bacterium
AACCGCGCAGAAGATCGCCATAAACTTCGGTGAGCGCACCGATTGCGCCCGCCACAAGGCCGGCGGTAAGCACGAAGGCCGCAATAGTGCCGCCCGAAATCGTCCCTTCACTCACCGCCTGCGCGCCGCGCCAGACAAGCATGGTTATGCCGCCGAAAACCAGCAGGATAACGACTGCGGTCATCGCTGCGCGGATTATCACGCGTCGCTTCGCCACCGAGAAAGTGCGCTCTACAGCTTCACGGAACCGTCCGTGCTCGCGGTCTTCCTGGTTGAAGCCCTGCACGATTTTCATGGCTGACAGGACTTCGGTCACCATCGCACCGATATCGGCAACACGGTCCTGGCTTGTGCGGGATACCTTGCGCAACCGGCGGCCGAATAGTGTGATCGGCACCACGATGGCGGGTATGATCAGAACCAATCCGATCGTCAGGCCGGGGACCAGCCAGAACAGGTAGATCGTACCGCCGATTGCCATGAGCGCATTGCGCAAGGCTACCGAAACTGTCGTGCCCACGACCTGCTCGATCAGCGCGGTATCGCTGGTCATCCGGCTGGAAATTTCCTTAGGGCTGTTTTCTTCGTAGAAACCGGGCGCAAGGCGCAAGAGGTTCTCCTGCACACGCAGGCGGATATCGGCCACGACCCGTTCGCCCAGCCAACTGACGAAATAGAAACGCATCGCAGTGCCGATGGCCAGAACACCGACAATCATCAGCAGATAGCGGAACCATCGGCCCATATCCGCAGGATTGGCACCATCCGCGAATCCGCGATCAATCACCAGCTTGAATCCTGCCGGGATAGCCAGCGTGGCCGCCGCGGTGACGAAAAGCGCCAGAACCGCCAGCGCAACGTGGCCCGGATAGTTTCCTGCTGCGTTATAGACCATTCGCAAAGGACGAAGCGAGCGTTCGCGAGGCCCGTCACTCGTCGCAATTTTTTGCGCAAAACGGCCGCGCCCGTCGCTTTTGGTCCCGTCTTTCGTAGCCATGGGAGGGCAGTTACGGCGACGAGACGCGAAAATCCACTGTGCTGCACGGGCGAAGGCACTTTTTACGGCATTTGTGCGTTGCACAAGAAACCGTCGGAAGGCAGGATGGCTGTCTTTCGTCCGGCAAACACAAAGATAAGAACCCAGACCAGCAGGGGAAACGCATTGCTTTACCACGCATACGAACTTCAGCGCAGCTGGCTCCATTCCGCCAGCGCCTTCGCTTCGATCGGAGTGGAGATGCTCAACAATCCGGCCAACCCGTTCAATTATGTTGGCCCGATGGGCTATATGAATGTTGGCCCGATGGCTGCGAGCGCACTCGAAGTTTTCGCGCATGCCACTGCAACCTACGGCAAACCCGCTTGGGGCATCGAAGCTATAGAGGTGGACGGCAAAGCCGATGCGGTGGTCGAAGCGACGGTGCTCAACAAGCCTTTCGGCGACCTCAAGGAGTTCTACCGGGAGAACCTTCCCGAAGACGCTCCGCGCCTGCTCGTCGTTGCGCCGATGAGCGGCCACTATGCCACTTTGCTTCGCGGCACGGTGGAACGGATGCTCGAGAATTATCGCGTTTTCGTGACCGACTGGGCCGATGCAAAGACAGTGCCCTTGCATGAAGGCACGTTCGACCTGGACGACTATATCGATTACGTCATCGCGTTCCTCGAACATATCGGTCAGGACAAGACCGGCAAGGGTGCGAACGTTATGGCCGTTTGCCAGCCTTCGGTGCCCGTTTTCGCCGCGACAGCGATAATGAACCGGGATGACCATCCCTGTACGCCCGCCACGCTCACCATGATGGGCGGCCCGATCGACACACGCTGTTCGCCGACCAGCGTAAATGATCTCGCGATGGAACGTCCGATCGAGTGGTTCCGCCACAACGTCATCGCCACGGTGCCAATGCAGTATCGCGGTGGCGGACGGCAGGTTTACCCCGGCTTTCTGCAGCTTGCCGGCTTCATGAGCATGAACCTCGGCAATCACATGATGAGCCATTACGAGATGTTCAAACACCTGACCGTGGGTGATGACGAAAGCGCGCAGGCAACCAAGGACTTCTACGACGAATATCGCAGCGTGTGCGATATGACCGCGGAATTCTATTTGCAGACCGTGGAAGAGGTGTTCCAGACGCATGCCTTGCCCAACGGGACCTTCGTCCATCGCGGCGAACTGGTGAATCTGGGCGACATTACCGAAACAGCGCTACTGGCAATCGAGGGCGAACGGGACGATATCTCCGGCCTTGGCCAGACGCGGGCAGCACTGGAACTGACGCCCGATCTCGATGTTTCGAAAAAGCGCTACTACATGGCTGAAGGTGCCGGGCATTACGGCATCTTCAACGGCAGCAAATGGCGTACGAAGATTGCCCCGGTAGTCGAGGAATTTGTCGCCGCGCACGCGTAAGCGCTTTAGCCGGGCGGAGACTGCTTCCGTATGCCGAACAGCTTGCCGATCATTCGGCGCGCCAGAACAAGCAGCCAGATAGTGAGCACTGTCAGGACGAGCGCGATGCCTGCTGCGACCAGCGGATATTCATAGGCGAGATAGAGCAGCCCGACGGTCGCTACGTCTTCGGCAGTCGATACTGCAACATTGCTGACAGGTTCGGGGCTGGCGTTGACCACCCCGCGTGCGCCGGCCTTCCCGGCATGGGCCGCAAAGCTTGCTCCTCCTCCCAAGAGAAACGCGATTACCTGCGTCGCGGGATCCGACGGATCGACAATGGCGAGCGCCAGCAACGCGCCGCCGATGGGCCGTACGAAGGTGTGCACCGCGTCCCAGATCGAATCGAGCCACATGACCTTGTCGGCGAAGAATTCCGCAACCGCAGCAATAGCAGCGATCGCCATAACCCAAGGGCTAGCGAGCACGTCGAGCGCTGCGAGATGCTCGGGCAGCGGCAGGGCATTCATGCGCATGGCAAGGCCGGTGGCGAAGATGCACAGATAGAGCCGCCAGCCCGCCAGCAGGCTCACGCTTCCGGCAATCCCGATGATTTCCATGATGCCCAAAAGCGAACATCCTCCGACCGTGTAGGCCGAAGGATGCGCGCAATCAGTGATTTAGGCAAGCAGGTCGCTTGCAAGCGTTCGGATCAGAAGATTTCGAACAGGCCCGCTGCGCCCATGCCGCCGCCGACGCACATGGTGACGACGCCGTACTTTGCGCCGCGACGCTTGCCTTCGAGCAGGACGTGGCCGGTGCAGCGCGCGCCGGTCATGCCGTAAGGGTGTCCGATCGAAATCGAACCGCCCGATACGTTGAGCTTGTCATTGTCGATGCCAAGCTTGTCGCGGCAGTAGAGTACCTGCACCGCGAAGGCTTCGTTGAGTTCCCAGATGCCGATGTCGTCGATGTTGAGATCGAAGCGCTTGAGCAGCTTCGGGATAGCGAAGACCGGGCCGATGCCCATTTCGTCGGGTTCGGTACCGGCGACTGCCATGCCGACATAGCGACCCAGCGGCTCGAGACCCTTCTGTTCGGCGACCTTGGCTTCCATGAGCACGCTGGCCGACGAACCGTCCGACAACTGCGAAGCATTACCGGCGGTAATCGTGGTGCCTTCGCCCATCACCGGCTTGAGGCTGCTCAATCCTTCAAGCGTGGTCTGCGGGCGGTTGCCTTCGTCCTTGTCGATGGTGATTTCGACATCCGAAATTTCACCGGTTTCCTTGTCCTGCACCTTGTGCGTGGTCGAAACCGCGACGATTTCGTCGTCGAAACGGCCTTCTGCCTGCGCTTGCGCAGTGCGCTGCTGCGACTGAAGGCCATATTCGTCCTGAGCTTCGCGGCTGATACCATAACGCTGGGCAACGGTTTCTGCGGTCTGCAGCATCGGCATGTAGATCGCACCGTGCATGTTGATCAGCTCGGGATCTGGCATCACGCGCATTTCCTTGGTCTGCACCAGCGAAATGCTTTCCTGTCCGCCAGCGGCAACCACGTCCATGCGATCGGTAATGATCTGTTTGGCAGCCGTCGCGATGCTCATCAGGCCCGAGGAACACTGCCGGTCGATGGTCATGCCGCTGGTGCCGATCGGGCAGCCAGCGCGCAGCGCGACCTGACGCGCCAGGTTGCCGGCCTGCGTGCCCTGCTGGAGCGCGCTGCCCCACAAAACGTCGTCGATCTCGCCGGCGTCGATACCGGCACGCTCGATCGCGGGCTTCAGGGAGTAGGCGCCGAGCGTCGGGCCCTTGGTGTCGTTGAAACCGCCCTTGTAGGCGCGGCCGATGGCGGTGCGGGCGGTGGAGACGATGACTGCGTCACGCATGGGTATTTCCTTGGATTGCTGTGAAAGTGCCTGATCCTCGCCGGGGAGGAGGGGGAAATCAGACGAAAATCTGGGTGATCCATTCGGTGATCAGAGCGGGCTTTTCTTCGCCTTCGATCTCCATGGTAATCTCGCTGGTCTGCTGCCACTGGCCGGGACGCTTTTCGATCATTTCGACAAGCTTCCAATGCCCACGGATGCGCTTTCCGCTGCGTACCGGAGAAATAAAACGGGTTTTGTTGCCGCCGTAATTGACGCCCATTTTGACGCCATCGAGCTTGGGCATGTCGGATTGGGCGCCGAGATAGGGGATCATCGACAGTGTCAGGAAACCGTGAGCGATGGTGCCGCCAAACGGCGTCATCTTGGCCGCTTCTTCATTGATATGAATGAACTGGTGGTCGCCAGTCGCATCCGCGAACTGGTTGATACGCTCCTGGCTCATTTCGACCCATTCGCTGGTTCCGATATTTTCGCCGACTTTCTCTGCCAGTTCCTGCGGGCTCATATGCCTCTCCTCTACTCGAAAAACTCTTGGTTTCGCGCGACTCCGGCGCGCGGTTCGGCGCAACTCATGGCGCAAGCTTCCGGCGGGCGCAACACCGCCGCGCGTGCCGCTACGGCATGGGGAAGCATAGTGTCGGGTGATGGAGCACGACACGTGTATTGAGCCGATTCGTACACCCGGTATGGTGCAGGATACGCTCAAGGGGCCGAAGAACAGGGGGATTCATGCTGGTTCGATTAAGCAGTTACTTGCTGCGACCTCTCGTCGGTATCCCCTTGATCGCGGTGGGCGTTTCACTGGTCGAATTGTTCGTCGCGAACCGCAAGTACGGCATCTTCACCGGTGGCTTCGGGCAATCGAGCGCCGTCGACACACCGGCGGAATTGGTGGTCTTTCTAGTCGGCTTCATACTGGCTCACGTGGCGGTGGCCCTGGTGGCTTGGAAAATTTCTTCCCGACTTGCACGGCCATCCGGAGCGCAGTCCGCAGTCCTGCATTTCGCTTTCCTTTATGGCGGTGTCGGTATTCTGGTACTCAGCCTGCGCTATCAACTGCATTCCTATTTCAGCGACGCGGTCAGTTTCGCGCTGCTGAAGCAATTGGGCGGTGGAAGCGCGACCGATGCCCTGCTGTTTGCCAAGAACGAGATCATGCTGGGATTGGCTGCGTTTGCCGTATTCCTGCTGACCTGGTGGTTGCTTGCCAAGGTCCTTCGCCGCCTTCTGCCCGAACAGCGTGTAATATCGCGAAGCCGTCCGGCATGGTCGCTGGTCGGAGCGGTATGGATAGCATTTGCATCGGCAGTGCTGGTCCTGCCGCGGATCGGAGGAGACGGGCCCCGTGGCCTTGAAAGGATCATCGGCTGGCAAGGCGCGAGCGATTTGCTGGCACTGGCCACGGATTTCGATCGGGACGGATATGGCTTGGCCGGAAGAAGCATCGACCCTGCGCCATTCGATAGCGCGCGCCATCCGCTGGCGCTGGATATTCCCGGCAACGGTGTGGACGAGGATGGATACGGCGGCGATCTCGCGCTCGTCCCTGTTCCCCGCCCTCTTTCGCAGACACTGCTTGGTCGCGGAAGCCCGCACCTCGTGATCGTGGTCATGGAGAGCACGCGGTCCGATGTTCTTGGCAAGCGGATCGATGGAAAACTGGTTGCGCCGAACCTTGCCCGGGTGGTGCGGGAAGGCAGCGCCATTGCCCCGGCTTACAGTCACGTCGGCTTTACTACCGCATCGCTCAAATCGCTTTTTGCGGGCAGCCTGATAGTTCCGCCCGGTTCACCCAGCCTGTTCCGCGAACTTGACGCCAGCGGATACGAAATCGGCGTTTTCTCCGGCCAACCTGAGGATTTCGGAGGAATCTCAGAAGCCGTGGGTATGCGCGAGGCCGCAGATCGCTTCGTCGATGCAGAAACTCTCAAGGACCAACGCGCCTTCAGTTTTGCAGCGCAGGGCTCTCTCCTTGTCGACGAGGGCATTGTATTGGATCGGTTCGAAGAGGCGCTTGGAGATCCGGCTGTCTGGACGACGCCGCAGTTCGTCTACCTCAATTTTCAGACGCCGCACTTTCCCTACGACCATGAAGCTGTGCCCCATCGCTTCGCGCACCCACCGCTAGAGCGTGCAGAGATAGCCGCCGGAAAACGGGCCGAACTCGAGCGGACTTACTGGAATGCGGTGGCCCACAGCGATGCCGCGTTGGGCAGGCTTATCGCGATGCTCGAGCGCGTCGGGGA
Source organism: uncultured Erythrobacteraceae bacterium (assembly GCA_950071875.1). Lineage (GTDB taxonomy): Bacteria > Pseudomonadota > Alphaproteobacteria > Sphingomonadales > Sphingomonadaceae > Qipengyuania. The sequence goes on from CATMNW010000022.1 coordinate 6,536, forward strand.
GTGGGAGCAAACAGTTCTGATCGTTACGGGAGATCATGGCGAGGCCCTCTTCGAAGACGGTTTTCTTGGCCACGGTCATGTCATCAATGATCGCCAGAACGCGACATTCCTTGCCAGCAACCGACCGCTCGACAGCGTCAGGGCGCCCATATCGCTCAGTGATTATCGCGCGATCATCCTGCGTACGTTGGGCGCCTCGGTGCCGGAGCAGGACCGGTTTGAGCCCTTCATGCACATCGGGCCGTTGGAAAGGCCCACTGCCATCGGGCTCGCCGACCGGAACTTGGGGGTCATTTCGCTGCGGTTGGACAGCGGCAAAGCTTGCATAACGCGGAAAGGTCGCTGCGCCGATTACCGGTCGCTAGGCGGACCGGAGCTTGCTGCGTTCAACGCATTGGTTGCGCGCTGGGGTTCGGAACGCTGGGAGGCGCGCCTGCGTGAACGGGCGGCATCCGAAGCTTCCTCGCACCGTTTAAGATAGGCCCACAGTCCGCACTGCAGCCCGATGACAAGCAAGATTACGGGTTGGTAAGCGATACCCTGGAAAAGCGAGCCCACGATGGCGATCACCTGAGTCATCTGCAATGCACTGGCGAGCGGTGCCTGCCAGCTGACCCCTTCGCGTTCACGCCACCTTCGACGCAGCTTTTCCATCTGCCACAGCCCGCTGGCATGCAGCCACAGCCACAGGAACAGACCCGGCCAGCCCTGTTCACCCAGAACTTCGAAAATGGAAGAATGAAACGCGCGCGCCTCGTCGACAACGTCCTTATATTCGATGGTGGTCGTGCTGCCGTCCTCCTGAACTTCTGGCAGCCGGTATTCGAATTTGTTGCCACGATAGGAATCGAAGCCGCCACCCAGCGGGTTTTCCAGCGAGTAATCGTAGGTCCATTGCCAAACCGCAATGCGCGTCGATGCGGACTGGTCCTGTTCGTGACCGGCGATGAGCCCCATGCGTTCATAGTAGCTCGTCGGCAGGAAGGGGGCCGCCAGGAGTGCCAGGGCTATGCCTCCGATGATGAAGCTCATCCGTCGTTTCACATCCCGCAGCAACATCAGCGCCAGCACCCCAATACAGACGAGTCCGGTTCGTGCTTCGGTTCCGACCGGGATGAGAAGGCAAGCGAAGATGAACGCCCATCCGAAGGTCTTCACGCGCCAGTCGGGCGGAAAGATCCGGCCATGGTTCATGAACCACCAGATGATCGGGATCAGGCCGATCGCGACGGTCGCCAGCGTCGAGCTTTCGTAGATATTGGAATTGTCATTCACGAAGAAATAAAGGCTGCCATAGCCGCCACCGCCGAGTGCGGTTTTCAGTCCGGACGAGATGATGATCGCACCGGCGGTCAGCGCCACGACCAGCAGGGCAAGTTCGAGACGCAGACGCGTGACCAGTGTCAGGGGGAGGAAAATCGCGAATACCAATGCTCGCCAGACCCATTCCCACTTCAGCGCCGCATCTGCAGGAAAATCGGCCCATTGTAGGGTCAGGAAGCACCAGCCGAGAAAGGCAATCATTATCCCTTGCCGCAAGGTGAAGCGAACCTGGGATTTGGCATCGGCTATCACCCAACCTGCGAAGGCAAGCACGAATGCGATCAGGGAAATTGGCAGAAGCGGGGTAAGCGCCCAGCCGATCTTCTGGGGGGCAAGGATATCGATATAGATATAGGCGATCACCCAGACGAACGGCCTTCTGATACCGAGCGCGAACAGCGCCAGAACAAACAGGAACAGCGCCGCGTCAAGCATCGCTTGCGCGCCCTTGTTTGCGGCTCATACGCCGCGCCTTGCGCGTCAGTGGCTTGTCCTGTTTGCGTTCGGAACCGGGGGGATCTTCGCGATCCAGTTCGTCGCGCATCAGCACGCGCAGAACCGCGATCAGGATCAGCGCATGGGTCAGCGCCAGGGCAAAATAGTCGATCACGAGTGCAGGGTCTCCGTGGCTCGCCCTAATGCAACGCGGTTGACGCGCCGTTAAGCGTAATGTGTCACAGCATTTCGATAATGACACGCGTGCTTCATGTCCTCGACCATTCGCTGCCGCTCCATTCCGGCTACACTTTCCGCACGCGCGCGATCCTGAAAAGTCTTCAGGGCGCTGGGTTCGAGGTGGAGGGCATAACCGGCGCAAGGCACTCGGCAGACAGTCCGCCTGTCGAGGAGGTAGAAGGCCTCATATTCCATCGCGTGCCCGGCCCTGTTCCTGGATTGCCGCTCCTTCGCGAATGGCGAGAAATCGAAGCGCTGCGCGACGGGATCGAGCGCGTTTCTGCACAGTTTCGTCCCGATATTATCCATGCTCATTCTCCTGCGCTGTGCGGTATGGCGGCACTGCGCGCCTCCCGGCGCCTGAACCTGCCCTTCGTCTATGAAATCCGTGCTTTCTGGGAAGATGCGGCGGTTGGCAACAAGACCGGACGCGACGGTTCGCTCAAATATCGTCTGACACGCGCCCTCGAAAATCGCGTCGTGCGCGGTGCGGATGCCGTGTTCACAATATGCGAAGGCCTGCGCAGCGATCTTGTCGCGCGGGGCCACGAAGCGTCTAAGATCGGAGTTTCGCCGAACGGGGTAGATCTCTCCCTCTTTGGGAAACCATCCGCTCGCGACGAGAGGCTTGCGATCGAACTGGGCCTTGCTGATGGCCCGGTGATTGGCTTCGTCGGCAGCTTTTACGACTACGAAGGGCTGGACGATCTGGTCGCCGCCATTCCGAAACTTCGCGAGCGGCATCCCACGGTTAAGCTGTTGCTGGTTGGCGGTGGGCCCATGGATGGGGACTTGCGCGCACAGGCCGCAGCTTCGCTTGCGAGCGATGCTATCGTTTTCGCAGGTCGTGTCCCGCATTCAGAGGTGGAACGGTATTATTCGATTATCGACGTGCTGGCCTATCCGAGGAAGAGATCGCGCCTTACCGACCTCGTCACACCGCTCAAACCGCTGGAAGCCATGGCGCAGAACCGGCTGGTCGCTGCCAGCGATGTCGGTGGGCATCGCGAATTGATCGATGACGGCGCGACCGGCCTTCTGTTCCCGCCGGACGATCCGGATGGCCTCGCCGCTTCTCTGTCGACACTGATCGACGAGAAATATCGCTGGCCCGCAATCGTAAACGCCGCCGGGCAGAATGTCGCTCAGAAGCATGATTGGGCACGGAACATTGAACGTTATCGGGCCGTTTACCAAAATCTGCTAGATGGTGGGCCATCCGCGGTCGAATGAGCCCGAAAACCGAAGAGTGTGCAACGATCCGATGACTGATGCTGTGCAAACCTCGCCAATCGTCGGCCACCCTGCCTTCAAATGGGCTGTGGGGGCGTGGTTTGCCTTGCTGATGGGGCTGGGCCTGTTCGTAATGCCGCCACAGGTTCACGAACTTCTAGGTGACCGTATAGGCTTGCCCGATGCACTTGCGGGTAACGCCCTTCGTGCAGCGCTTTCAGGGTTGGCCGCTCTGCTCGGTTTACTGCTGGGTCTTGCTCTCGCATGGCGCGTGGCAGCATCCAAAGAAGCCGTGGCAGATGCCGAACCGGACGAAATCGACGAAGATGTCGGCGATATCTGGTTGCATGACCACACTGATGACAAGCGCGTTGCGAACGAGCAAGATTTGCCGCGCCGTATTTTCAATCCGCGCGAAGACATGGCGGAAGAAGGCATCCTGTCAGAGAATTCAACAGACGATGATTTTGCTCCATCCGCCCTCAAGGACGTATCGGACACCAAAAGCACTCCGGTCGAAAACCGGCGAGATGAACAGGACGAAAATCCACTCGACGAGGAACCGGCATATTCATCCGAGACGGCGCCAGCTCTCACCTCAGAGCCGGTGAACGCCGAAACGGATATAGTGAATGTCGAAACTGAAGAAGGCGATGAAGAGACCTGTGAGGAATACGTCGACCTCAAGGCGGAAACGACCTCATCCTGGGACGGAGTCAATTCCTTCGTTGCTGCAGATCACGCCGAGGTTCGCGACAAACCTTTCAACGAGGAAAATGCTGCGGACCCCTCCTCTGCGCCACAGCGTGTAGCCCCGGAAGACATGTCGCTCGATGCACTGACTGCGAGGTTGAGTCGCGCGCTGGAAACCTTCAAGAACCGGTCCGCGCCGAGAGAAGAAGACGATGCGGTCATCGCGTTTCTGCGACGCGAGGCCCGGCAAGATGCTGTCGATACCACCTTCCGTGAACCGGGCACCGATCCCCAGACCGAGCTGCGCAGCGCGCTCGAGAAGCTCAACAGTTTGGGCAATCAAAAGTAGACAGGCGGATTCCTTTACGGAATCGCGCAGGTAAGCGTAATTCTACGCGCGCCTGAAATTTTGCTTCGCTTCTCGCAGTTGCAAAAAACCTATCGTGTCGGCAATACGGTCTCTCGCGCAATTTTGCAGGTGCCACATGTGGTGCCGCTTTACCGAGTTCTCGAACGCCTCAGGCTTCAGCCAAGGCGGGTCCGAGGGCACGAAGGAGGACGCTTCGCCGATGGGACGCACGACGCCCGTTAACGCCCCCCAGGCCGCCGTGGGCCTTTACGACCCGCGCAACGAACATGATGCCTGTGGTGTCGGCATGGTCGCGCACATCAAAGGTGCCAAGAGCCACGCCATCGTGACCCAGGCGCTGGAGATACTTGCAAATCTCGACCATCGCGGCGCGGTCGGTGCCGATCCGCTGCTGGGCGACGGCGCAGGCATTTTGCTTCAGGTCCCCGATCCGCTGTTCCGCAAATGGGCAGCCAACGAGGGTTGCGACCTCCCCCAATCTGGCGATTACGCAGTCGCCATGTGCTTCCTGCCACAGCAGGATGAAGCGCGCGCATTCGTGGAAAAGCAGCTCGAACGTTTCGCCGAGAAAGAAGGCCAGCAGGTGATCGGCTGGCGCGATGTGCCGGTTACGCTGGATGGTCTCGGCAAGGCCGTCGTCGATTCCATGCCGGTTATCCGGCAATGCGTGATCGCCCGCGGTACAAACTGTCTCGATACCGACGCTTTCGAACGGAAGCTTGTCGTCATCCGCAAACAGACGCTCAACCCGCTTTCTGCGCTGGAGAAAAAGTACGGGATTGCAGGCCTTTCGACTGCGTACATTCCCAGCTTTTCGAGCCGGACGGTTGTCTACAAGGGGTTGTTGCTCGCCAATCAGGTCGGCACATTTTACGATGACCTGCGCGATCCCGATTGTGTTTCCGCTCTCGGCCTCGTCCATCAGCGCTTCAGCACCAATACCTTCCCCAGTTGGCGGCTCGCCCATCCCTATCGCTTCATGGCGCACAATGGCGAGATCAATACCGTTCGCGGCAATGTGAACTGGATGGAAGCGAGACGTCGAACGATGGAAAGCGATCTGCTAGGCGCGGACCTCGACAAGATGTGGCCACTGATTCCGCATGGCCAGTCCGATACCGCCTGTCTCGATAACGCTCTCGAGTTGCTGCTCACCGGCGGATATTCCCTCGCTCACTCGATGATGATGCTCATGCCGGAAGCGTGGGCGAAAGACCCCCTGATCGATCCGGCACGGCGCGCGTTCTATGAATATCACGCTGCGCTGATGGAGCCGTGGGACGGACCTGCCGCCGTTTGCTTTACCGACGGTCGCCAGATCGGGGCCTGCCTTGATCGCAATGGCCTCCGCCCGGCGCGCTGGTGCACCACGAAGGACGATCTCGTCGTACTCGCTTCGGAAAGCGGCGTGTTACCGTTCGCTGACGAGGACATCACTCGCAAATGGCGCTTGCAGCCCGGCCGTATGCTGCTGATCGATCTCGAAGAAGGGCGCATTGTCGAAGACGAAGAGCTGAAGGCCGACCTCGCCGCAGCCGAGCCTTACGAAGCATGGCTTGAAAAGGCGCAGTACAAGCTTGCCGACCTCGACCATATCGAACCGGATCTTTCTGCCACGCCCGAGCCGACCACGAGCCTGCTCGAACGCCAGCAATCGTTCGGCTACACCCAAGAAGACATCTCCCGCTTCCTGGAACCGATGGCGCGCGCAGGTGAAGATCCGATCGGATCGATGGGTACCGATACCCCCATCGCCGTTTTGAGCGATCGCAGCCGCCTGCTCTACGATTATTTCAAGCAGAACTTCGCGCAGGTCACCAATCCGCCGATCGACCCTATCCGCGAAGAGCTTGTGATGAGCCTGCTCTCGATGATCGGACCGCGTCCGAATTTGCTGGGGCGCGACGGCGGTACGCACAAGCGACTGGAGGTGTCGCAGCCGATCCTTACCAATGAGGATCTTGCCAAGATCCGTTCGGTAGAAGTTGCGCTGGACGGCGCCTTTCGCACCGCGACGATCGACATTACCTGGGACGCCAGCACCGGGGCCGACGGCCTTGCCATGGCCCTGAAAGAGATGTGCTGGGCGGCGACCGAAGCCGTTCTGGGCGATGCCAATATCCTGATCCTGTCCGATCGCAATCAGGGCCCGGATCGCATCCCCATGCCGGCCTTGCTGGCGACCAGCGCCGTGCATCACCAGCTGGTACGACAGGGTCTGCGCATGCAAACCGGTCTTGTCATAGAGACAGGCGAAGCGCGCGAGGTGCATCATTTCTGTGCGCTGGCGGGCTACGGGGCGGAAGGTATCAACCCGTATGTCGCGCTGGAGACCATAGAAAACCTGCGCGCAAATCGATTCCCCGACCTCGACGCAGGCAATGTGGCGAAAAACTACGTCAAGGCGATCGGCAAAGGCATTCTGAAGGTCATGTCCAAGATGGGCATTTCGACCTACCAATCCTATTGCGGGGCGCAAATCTTCGATGCGGTCGGCCTGAATTCCGAATTCATCGATGCCTATTTCGTCGGCACCGCCACGACCATCGAAGGCATCGGCCTGAAGGAAGTGGCAGAAGAAGCTGTGCTGCGCCATGCACAGGCCTATGGCGACAACCCGCTTTACAAGGGCATGCTGGATGTCGGCGGTATCTATCAATACCGCCTGCGCGGAGAAGCGCATGCCTGGACCCCACAATCGGTTGCGCAGCTACAGCACGCGGTCCGCGGCAACGATCCCAAGAACTACGCTGATTTTGCTGCCTCGATCAATGAACAGTCGGAGCGTTTGCTGACCATTCGCGGTCTCATGGAATTGAGAAACGCCGACCAGCCGCTCGATATCGACGAAGTCGAACCGGCGGCGGAAATCGTCAAGCGTTTCAGCACCGGTGCGATGAGCTTCGGCTCGATCAGTCACGAAGCCCATTCCACGCTCGCAATCGCCATGAACCGCCTTGGCGGGCGATCGAATACGGGTGAAGGAGGTGAAGAGCCGGAACGTTTCCGACCTCTCGACAATGGCGATTCGATGCGCAGCCGGATCAAGCAGGTCGCAAGCGGGCGCTTTGGCGTGACTGCCGAATATCTCGTCAATTCCGATGACATCCAGATTAAGATGGCGCAGGGCGCCAAGCCCGGCGAAGGCGGCCAATTGCCTGGCCATAAGGTAGACAAACGTATCGGCGCCGTGCGCCATGCAACCCCCGGCGTCGGTCTGATCTCACCTCCGCCGCATCACGATATCTATTCGATCGAAGACCTCGCGCAGCTGATCCACGATCTGAAGAACGTGCAGCCGGAGGCGCGCATTTCGGTGAAGCTGGTATCCGAAGTCGGCGTGGGTACGGTCGCCGCAGGCGTGTCCAAGTGCAAGGCGGACCACGTTACGATCTCGGGTTATGACGGTGGCACCGGCGCAAGCCCGCTGACCAGTCTTACCCATGCAGGTTCTCCGTGGGAAATCGGGCTTGCCGAAACGCAGCAAACGCTTCTCCTCAACGACTTGCGCAGCCGTATCGCGGTGCAGGTCGACGGCGGCCTGCGTACGGGGCGCGACGTCGCCATTGGCGCGCTTCTGGGCGCGGACGAATTCGGCTTCGCCACCGCCCCGTTGATCGCAGCGGGCTGCATCATGATGAGGAAATGCCATCTCAACACTTGTCCCGTAGGCGTCGCCACACAGGATCCGGTACTGAGAGCGCGGTTCGTCGGCACTCCCGAGCACGTGATCAACTATTTCTTCTTCGTCGCCGAAGAATTGCGCGCGATCATGGCGCAGATGGGTTTCCGCACGGTCGAGGAAATGATCGGGCGGGTCGACAAGATCGACATGCGCCGGGTGGAACGCCACTGGAAAGCCCAGGGTGTGGACCTGAAACGCCTGCTGATCGAAGTGCCGCTGGCCGAAGGCAAAGAGTTGTTCCATACCGAAACGCAGGATCACGGCCTTGCCGCGGCCATGGATATCGAACTGATAGATGCCTGCAAACCGGCCATCGAAAGCGGGCAGGCGGTGCAGCTCACACGCACCATCCGCAACGTCAACCGGACCGTCGGCACCATGCTGTCGGGTCGCATCGCGGAGGCGCATGGCCACAGCGGTCTGGCCCCGGATACCATCAGGATCGACTTCACGGGTGTTGCCGGACAGAGCTTCGGAGCCTGGCTGGCCCACGGTGTCACGATCAGCCTGACCGGCGATGCGAACGATTACGTCGGCAAAGGTTTGTCAGGCGGGCGCATCATCGTGCGCCAGCCCGCCGAAGCACCGCGCGAACCCGGCAACAACATCATTGTCGGCAATACGGTTCTGTATGGTGCTATTGCAGGCGAGGCTTATTTCCACGGCGTTGCAGGCGAACGTTTCGCCGTGCGGAATTCGGGTGCCGTCGCGGTTGTCGAGGGAACGGGCGATCACGGCTGCGAATACATGACCGGCGGTGTAGTTTGCGTACTCGGCCCGACCGGGCGCAATTTCGCTGCCGGCATGAGCGGCGGCATCGCATATGTCTATGATCCCGACGGCCAATTCGAAAAGCTCTGCAACCAGGCGCAGGTCGATATTCTCGATGTCGCGCCCGGTGATAGTGACGGCGCTGAAAAAAGCTGGGGCAAGCCACAGCAGCGCGGCATAGCTGTAGATAATCCCGGAATGGGCGATCCGCTTTACCATGACGCCGAAAGGATCAAGATATTGGTGGAGCGCCACCTGCTCCATACCGGTTCCGCCGAAGCGCAGGCGTTGCTGGATGACTGGGCCAACCAGCTGAAGAATTTCCGGAAGGTGATGCCGCGCGACTACGCCCGCGCATTGAAGGCACTCGAGGACGAACGCGAACAGGCGGCAATGGAGGCCGCAGAATAATGGGCAAGGAAACCGGCTTTCTCGAATACGAGCGCGAGGATCGCACCTATCGCGATCCCGAAGAACGGCTGACGCATTACAAGGAATTCGTGGTTCCGCTGAGCGAGGACCAGCTGCGCAAGCAGGCTGCGCGCTGCATGAACTGCGGCATCCCCTATTGTCACAACGGCTGTCCGGTGAACAACATCATCCCGGACTGGAACCACCTCGTCTATGAAGACGACTGGAAGAACGCGCTCGACGTTCTCCATTCGACCAACAATTTCCCCGAGTTTACCGGCCGG
>CATMNW010000023.1 GCA_950071875.1 uncultured Erythrobacteraceae bacterium
GCTGATCATCGGCGAACAGCGGTCCGAGCAGGCGCCGCTTGTACGGCTGCATTCCGAATGCCTCACCGGTGACATTCTAGGCAGCCTCAAATGCGACTGCGGGCCGCAACTGGATGCTGCGCTTCATGCGATGGCGCAAGAAGCGGACAAGGGCGGCTGGGGTGTGCTGCTGTACATGCGACAGGAAGGGCGCGGGATCGGCCTCGTCAACAAATTGCGCGCATACCGTTTGCAAGATCAGGGCTTCGACACCGTCGATGCCAACACGCGGCTGGGCCTGCCGGACGAAGCGCGCGATTTTCCTACTGCGGCACGCATGCTCGACCTGCTGGGCGTGCGGGCAATCCGGTTGATGACGAACAATCCGCGCAAGGTGGCGGCGCTGGAAGCGCACGGCATCACCGTAGCCGAGCGGGTTCCGCATGCCCTGCCCGACAATCCGCACAATGCCCGCTATCTCGCCACGAAGCGCGATCGTTCGGGCCACCTGCTGTGAGCGCCTTTACCATCCGCCCCGAGCGTCCGGGCGATGCAGCCTCCATCCGGGCTCTTACGCAGGCTGCATTTCGCGACATGCCGTTCAGCGATGGTGACGAAGCCGACCTCGTCGACCGTCTGCGTACGAGCGGCGATCTCGCCTTGTCACTGGTGGCGGAAGATGCCGATCGTATCGTGGGCCACGTCGCGCTTTCCCCGGTTACCATATCCGATGGAAGCATGCACTGGCTCGGGCTCGGCCCTGTCAGCGTCTGGCCTGAGCTACACGGCCAGCGAATCGGGTCCGCACTGATGAAGCGGGCCATTGCCGATATCCGCGAAATGGGCGCCATGGGGATAGTGCTGCTGGGAGATCCCGCCTATTACGCCCGCTTCGGGTTCGAGCATGATCCGCGGCTGGCCTATCCCGGACCGCCGCCCGAATATTTCCAGCGCCTTGTCCTTGAAGGCGAGCCGCCATCGGGTACGGTCAGCTATTCGCCCGCATTCGGCTGAAGGCGCGAGCCGATAGCCTGCCCCATGCGAACGGCATCGCCTGCCTTGAGATCGGCGTCCCACGCCACCTTGCCCGGTTCGAACAAAAGCACCACGGTGGACCCAAGAATGAATCGGCCCATCTCGTCGCCCGCCGCGAAGCTATGTTCGCCCGGGCCGAATTCTTCCCGCATCAACCTGGGGTTATGGGTCTCGACCAGGCCCGACCAGACGGTTTCGATACCCGCCACGATCATGGCACCGACCATTACGCTGGCAAAACGCCCGTTCGGTCCGTCGAAGAGACACGACAGGCGTTCGTTGCGCGCAAACAGGCCATCGACATTCTCGGCAGTGACCTGGTTTACGCTGAAAAGATCGCCCGGGACGTAGGTGGCGCTTTGCAGCACACCGGCAGCCGGCATGTGCACGCGATGATAATCGCGCGGGGACAGGTAAATCGTCGCAAACTGCCCGCCTTCGAAACGCTGCGCGGCTCTATCATCCCCGCCGAGCAGTTGCGCAGCGGTAAAGTGCCGTCCCTTGGCCTGAAAGATACGGCCTTCCTTTATGGTGCCGATCTGGCTGACAGCGCCATCTGCAGGGCTTAGAACATACTTCGAAGCGTTGGCCAGAGGGCGGGCCCCCGGTTTCAGTTCGCGCGTGAAGAAATCGTTGAAGCTCTTGAATTCGCCCACATTGCGCGCGGCCTCGCTCATGTCGACATCATAGGCTGCAATGAATCGCTTGATCAGCCGGTCACGAAGCCAGGGTGTTTCGCTCGACGCGACCTTGCCCGCCAGTCGCGAAACGGCGTGGTGCGGGAGGGCATGCTGGAGCCAGATGAAGGGAGAGGTCATGATGCGGGGGTTTAGGCGCAGCGCGGCTCAGCGCAACTGGCTGTCCTTGCTGCCGCGACGATTCATCGCAGAATGGCGCACCGCGCTGTCGCGTCCCGACTGGCATTCGACACAGGTTCGCACGCCGGGAAGTGCTGCGCGGCGTTTTTCCGGAATGGGTTCGCCGCATTCATCGCAATAGCGCGCACTATCGCCCGTAGGCAGGCGCGAACGCGCTGCGCTGACGGCATCGTTTACCGAATCGTCGATCTGGTCTTGAACCGCTCCGTCGCGGGCCCATCCACCGGCCATTGGTCACTCCTTCACCCGATTAACGGACGAGCGACGGCCAGGTTTCCTCAGCGGCGTTCGAAACGCTTGACGCCGGGCCCAAGATCGTTGTTCTCGATCACCAGAGCATCGCCTGTCCAGTCGGCGACGAAGGCCGGATTGCGCGACAGGCCAGGCACCAGCTGTGCGGTATTGCCTGATATCTCCAGTCCATCGGATGCATATTGCGCACCTTCCGCCCCGATCGCGATCAGGGCCGACCAGTTTTCCTTGTCCCGACCCTGGACGAACCAGTTGCGCCTGATCGTTCCGCTGCCGCCATTCGGCAGGTCGATAAGATAGTTCGTCCCGCGCCCGTTCGAATCGTCGAAGCTGCAATCCTCGATCACGATGCGTGCGGTCCGCGATTTGAGATAATGGCCGCCAACCCCCTGTTCGAAACGGGTCCGCGTTACTTTCAGGCTGCCATAATCGCCGACATAGATCGAATGGGCACAGCCAGCCGAATTCTCGCAAGTACCGAGCCGGGTGAAAGTGGACTTGTCGATGACCAGTTCGCTTTCGACACCATTGGTCGTCAAAATGCCTTGCTGGCTGTCGCGAAACCAGCTCTGCGAGACCTTCAGGGGGCCTTCTTCAAGCCGGATGCCGGCCCCATTGCCATCGGCAACGGATATATCCGCGAATACCAGTCCATCCACGCTCGCGCCGCGACCGCGCAGGACCAGGGCTGCCTTGCCTTCGCATGCCTTTCCGCCGAGCAGCGCCTTGCCGGCCTGCGCTGCGCGAAAATGAACAACGCCTTCGCGTTGCACCGCGCATTCGTTCCAGTTCCCGGGCGCGATCACGACAGTGCCTTCGCGGTTGCCGATCGCGTCGACCGCGGCCTGCAACGAACCGTATCCGCGCCCCGTTTCCTCGACCGTGAAGCTCGCCTGTGCCCTGGGCTGTGCCAGAAGGGCCGCCAGCGGTATTGCGCAGACTGCGGCGCCGGCAATCGAGGCAAGGAGCCAGCGCGGCAGGCGCGAATTAGGCTGGGACAGGGGCGAAACCATTGCGAAGAGATAGGACCTTATGGTTAACATCACGCTAATAGCTCCCTCTTGCCTCCTGCGATCAATCCCTGTCCCCGATCCGCATCTTCCACTCGCCCCGCGTCTTATGTCTGGCAATGAAGATCAGGGCGATCGTGGCAGGGATCCAGATGGCGCTGGCAAGACCTAGCCCGATGATCGGATCGCTTTCTTCCAGGAATGGAACCGGAGCCAGTATAAGGAGCGTATAAGCGACGAGCAGCGCCCATCCCTTCCAGTGGATCGGCTTGCCCGCCCCGTATCCGAATTTCTTCGGTTCGAACCAGTATTCCTTCTCGGCCATCTCAATCGTCCTTCTTCGGTCGTCCACGCCGTGGGGGCTTGCCTGGCGCCAGTGCGATTCCGCGATCGGCCAGCGCCTCGCGTAGCAGCATTTCGATCTGGGCATTGGCGCTGCGCAATTCGGCCGCGGCCAGCCGCTCGATGGCAGAGTGCACCACCGGATCGAGCCGCAGGGCAAAGGCTTTCTTCTTGCTCATGGCAGCGTGCAGCCAGCCTCAGTACAAGGTGCCGGCGTTGACCACCGGATGCGCTTCCTTGTCGCCGCACAGCACGACCATGAGGTTCGACACCATGTTGGCGCGCCGTTCGTCGTCCATGTCGACGATGCCGTCCTGCGAAAGCTTGGTCAGCGCGTCTTCGACCATGCCCACCGCACCAAGTACGATCTTGGCGCGCGCGGCGATGATCGCATCGGCCTGCTGGCGCTTGAGCATGGCGCTGGCGATCTCGCTGGCATAGGCGAGATGGGTGAGACCTGCTTCGTCGACCAGGATTCCGGCCACCTTCAGCCGGTCGTTCAGTTCTTCGAGAAGCTCGCGATTGATGACATCGGCACTGCCCCTAAGGGTCACCTCCTCGTTTTCGAAATCGTCATACGGATGGCGCGATCCGACAGTGCGAAGCCCGGCCTCGATCTGGATGTTCACGAACTCCTTGTAATCATCGACATCGAAGCTTGCCTGGGCGCTGTCGGCAACGCGCCAGACGACGTTGCAGGCGATCTCGATGGGGTTGCCGCGCAAGTCGTTGATTTTCACCCTCTCGGAATGAATGTTGTGCGCGCGAACGGAAATCTTGTTCTTTCCCATCCACGGCCACACCCAGCGCAAGCCTTCGCGCCGCTCGGTCCCGCGATACTCGCCGAACAGCGTAATGACCGCAGCCTGGTTGGGCTGGATCATGAAAAATCCCGCTGACAGGAACGCGAGAACCAGCAGCGGCAGAACGATCAGGCCGACGAAGCCCAGCTTGACGATCTTCTCGGCACCGTCCGGCGGAAGGTTGCCCGTCATGTTCCAGACGACAAGAACAAGCAGCACCAGGATGGCGAACAACACCGGGTAACCGCTGAAGCTATTTCCTGCGCGCTCTTCACTGCGCTTCATTCCCTTGAGTTCGACGGACATACCGGCCCTCCTTTCGATATAATTGTGATATCACTTTTATATCGCAGGAGCCGATGTGTCAATTTTCCCCGATGGTGCGCAGGAACCGCTCTCCGAAGGCTTCGAGCTTTTTCGCCCCGATTCCGGGCAGGCGGCCCAATTCGCCAAGCGTGGAAGGACGAGCTTCGGTCATCTCGCGCAGTGTCGAATCGTGGAAGATGACGTATGGCGGGACCTGCGCTTCATCGGCCAGTTCCTTGCGCAGCGTACGCAGCGCCTCGAACAGCGGATCGCCGACCGGATTGGGCGTAGCATCGCCGCGACGCCTGCGCTGGCGTTTGGGCGGCACCACGATCTCTACCGCGCTTTCGCCCTTGAGGATCGCGCGTGCGGAACCTCCCAGCGCCAGGCCGCCATGTTCGGTGGAAACCAGATCGCCGCGGGCCTGAAGCGCCCGCGCCAACGGTTGCAAAAGCCGTGCATCCTCTGGCTCTTCGACGATGCCGAAAACGCTCAGCGTGTCGTGCCCGCGCTGGCGGATGCGCTCGTCCCCGCTGCCGGTAAGGACCTTCTGGATGTGCCCCATACCGAAGCTTTGCCCGGTCCGGTACACCGCAGACAGGAGTTTGCGCGCGAGTTCGGTCACGTCGGTCACCTGCGCGGGTTCGAGGCAGTTGTCGCAGTTGCCGCATGACGGGGGCGGGTCTTCGCCGAAATGGCGCAGCAGGACCGCGCGGCGGCATTCGGCGGTTTCCACCAGCCCGGCCAGCGCGTCGAGCCGCGCACGCTCTGCATTCCGGCGGGCCTCGTCCACTTCGGCGAGCCGCTGGCGGGCTGTCGCGAAATCGCCTGCCCCCCAGAACATTACTGCCTGCGATGGATCGCCATCGCGCCCGGCGCGCCCCGTCTCCTGATAATAGGCTTCGATCGATTTCGGCACGCCGACATGAGCGACAAAGCGCACGTCGGGCTTGTCGATCCCCATGCCGAAGGCGACCGTCGCGACGATGACCATATCCTCAGATGCGACAAAAGCCGCCTGGTTGTCGGCGCGCACCTGCGCATCGAGCCCTGCGTGATAGGGCAGCACGGGTCGCCCCGTCGCATCGGCGAGCTTTGCGGCGAGATCCTCCACCTTGCGCCGCGTTTGAGCGTAGACGATGCCCGGCCCGGGAGCAGCGGCCATCAGGTCGGTCAGTTGGCGGACCGGATTGTCGCGATGCCGGATGGCGTAACGGATATTGGGCCGGTCGAAACCCGCCAGCACCAGTCCGTCATCCGGAATTCCCAGCTGCGCCATCACGTCGGCGCGGGTCTGCCTGTCGGCCGTTGCGGTGAGCGCGAGCCGGGGCACCTTCGGGAAGGCATCCATCAGCCCCCGCAGCATCCGGTAATCGGGGCGAAAATCGTGGCCCCATTCGGATAGGCAATGCGCTTCATCGATCGCGAACAGGCATAGCGGGGCGCTGGTCAGGAATTCCCGAAACGCAGGCTGGCTTGCGCGTTCGGGAGCCACGTAAAGCAGATCGAGTTCGCCAGCCCGGAAAGCGTCCTGCGTCTCGCGCCAGTCGGCATCTGCGCTGGTCAGCGTCGCCGCGCGGATACCGTTGGCTCGCGCACTGCGCAGCTGATCGTGCATCAATGCAATCAGCGGGCTGATTACGATGCAGGTTCCTTCGAGCAGGACTGCCGGAAGCTGGTACGTGAGCGACTTACCTGCGCCAGTAGGCATGACGCCAAGGGTCGAGCACCCTTCGAGGACGCGCGTGACCACCGCTTCCTGGCGGCCGCGAAAGCCATCGAAGCCGAAGGTATTCCTGAGTTCTGCACGTGCGTTTGCGATCCCGCTCATGCGTCGCCTGATGCCAGACCTGCACCAGCGCGCAACCGACGCCGCACGATTTTCCCTTGCCGAGAGGCCTGCGTATGCGCTTTATCCGCCGCCTGTATTTTCCAAGCCGGAGATAAGTGATGAAATTTCGTTTTGCCGTAACCGCCGCCGCTACTGTTGCACTCGCTGCTTGCGGCAGCGCCGACGACGCATCCACCGAAGCCCAGGCCGACACCGTCGAAGTAACCGCCGACGAAGCGCTTGAGGGTGTCGAGGAAATGCCGGTAGAAGATGCCGGTGTCAGCGCCGAGGCAGCCGCGGCAGAAGCCGAAGAAATGTCGGCAACCGAAGAAGCCCAGATCCAAGCCGCCGGTGACAATGCCGCCGACACTGCCGCAGCAGCCATGGACGCCATGGCCGAAGATACCGGCAACTGATAAGACATCCGGGCGAGCCGAACGGCTCGCCCCATTCCCTTGCCCTGCTGCGCCGTAGCGAATTTTGCGCGCGCCGCAGCCAGATATAGGCTGCGCCCATGACGCGATTCCTTCCCCTTGTCGCAACCCTTGCCATGCTTGGCGCCTGCTCCGGTTATGAGGATGACAGCGCCGATGTGGAGGCAATCACCCCGAGCGAGGCCGAAGCACTCGACGATGCCGCCGAAATGATCGAGCAACGTCGCCTGCCCGAAGGCGTCCTTCCGGACGAGGGCGATGAAACGCAAGGCGCAATGCCCGAAGGTGCCGCCCCTGCAGAACGGGGTGGGCCCGAACCGATGGAGCTTCCCGATGAATAGTCCCGCCGCAGCCAATCCCGGTATGGATGCCGATGTTTTCGAACAGTTCCACGAACAGCTCGATCGCTATGTACGCGAACGGCTGATTCCGGCGGAAAAGCAGGTTATCGAAGACGACAAGATCCCTGACGACATCGTCTCGGAGATGAAGGAAATGGGCCTTTTTGGCCTGACGGTTCCGGAAGACTTCGGCGGTGCCGGCCTGAATTGCACGCAATATGCCAAGGTCGTGAAAACCATGGCCTACGCCGCACCGGCTTTTCGTTCGATCTTCTCGATCAACGTCGGCATGTTCAATTCCGCGATCAAGAATGGCGGAACCGATGCCCAGAAGGCGGAATGGTGGCCCAGGATCGCCGAGGGCGCGATCGCCTGCTTCGGCCTGACCGAGCCCGGCAGCGGGTCCGACAGTGCGGCAATGCAGACCACCGCAAAGCCCGACCCCGACGGCAACGGCTGGATCCTCAACGGGACGAAGCGTTACATCACCAACGCGCCGCACGCCGATGTGGGCCTCATCATGGCCCGCACCGAAAAGGATGCACTGCCGAAAAACGCGCATGTAAGCGCCTTCATCGTGCCGATGGACGCACCCGGCGTTTCCACCGGCAGCCCGGATCACAAGATGGGTCAGGCTGGCAGCCATGTCTCCGATGTCATGCTGGACGATGTTCATGTGCCCGGCGACGCATTGCTGGGCGGGGAGACCGGCAAGGGTTTCCGCTTTGCAATGATGAGCCTCGACAACGGGCGCATTTCGGTCGGCGCGGCCAGCACCGGCTATGCCCGCCGCGCGCTCGATTCTGCCATCAAATATGCGAACGAGCGGCAGGCTTTCGGCGAACCGATCGCCAACTTCCAGTTGATCCAGCAGATGCTCGCCGACAGCTGGACCGAAATCTACGCCGCCGAAGCAATGATGGCCGACGTCACCGCGCGCGTCGACCGGGGCGAGAACACGGTCAAACATGCCGCCGCCTTCAAGGTCTTCGCGTCCGAAATGTGCGGTCGCGTAGTCGACCGCGTGGTGCAAATCTACGGCGGCGCGGGCTATCTCGCCGAATACGACGCCGAACGCTTCTTCCGCGATGCGCGCATCTACCGCATCTACGAAGGCACGACGCAGATCCTCCAGTTGCAGATTGCGAAGCATATGCTGCGCGAATATGCGAGCGGACTTTGATCTGCTCGCCTGACGGCTCGGCTATGCCATCAGCAAGGGTTGGACTGATGTCCAACCCGCACGCAACAGGGACCCGCTGATGTACGATTTCCTCAAAGGTCTCTCGGTTTTAGAAGTCTCCAGCTTCGTCGCTTCGCCCACGGTCGGCCTCTATTGCGGTCAGTTCGGTGCGGAAGTGATCCGTGTGGACCACAAGGAAGGCGGGCTCGATTACGACCGCTTCATGCTGGCGGACAACGGGCGATCACTAGCCTGGGAGAATCTGAACCGTACAAAAAAGTCGGTCGCGCTCGACCTTCGCAGCAGCGAGGGTCGCGAGCTCTGCGTCGAACTTGCACGAAAGACCGGCCAGTGCGTCACCAACCTGCCCGAGAAAAGCTTTCTCAGCCACGCCGCAATGGCCGAGGGGTGCGAGGATATGATCTCGGTGCGCATCATGGGCTGGCACGACGGCCGCCAGGCGATGGATTTCACCGTAAATGCTGCCGCTGGCTACCCGCTGATGACCGGCCCTGCGGAATGGGAACCGGCCAGTGCGCCGCCGGTCAACCAGCTGATGCCCGCTTGGGACTTCCTCACCGGGGCTTACTGTGCTTTTACCCTTCTCGCGGCGCTGCGCCACCGTGACACCACCGGCGAGGGCGCGGAAATACGGGTGCCGCTGGGCGATGTTGCGATCGGCACGCTGGCAAATTCGGGCACCATGGCCGAGATGCTCTATCGCGGCGGAGACCGCGAGCGGCTCGGCAACGCCATTTGGGGCGCTTTCGGCAGTGACATGATCACCCGCGACGGCGTGCGCTTCATGGTCGCCGCACTGACGGCAAAGCAGTGGAGCGGCATCGTCGAGGCTTTTGGCATTGAAGAGCAGATTGCCGCACTTGAGGCTGAACTCGGCGTGCGTTTCACCGACGGAGACACCCCGCGCTTCAAACACCGCGATCGCTTGCTCGCGCTGTTCCAGGCCGTCGCAAGCACGCTCGACTATGCCGAACTCGAAAAGCGGATGGCCAATGCGGGCACGACCTACGAGCGCTACCGCACGCCATTCGAAGCTTCGCAGGACCCCGCGCTGGTCGGCAACAACCCGCTGTTCGGCAACACGCCCGACAATCCCAGCGGCTTCGACTATCCAGTCGCGCGTAGCTTTGCGAACATGCCCGACAAAGCGCGCGAGGATCCGCGACGCGCGCCCTATCTGGGCGAGCACACCGAGGAAGTCCTCGGCGAACGCCTAGGCCTTTCTTCGGGCCAAATCGGCAAGCTCGTCGACAGCGGTATCGCCGCTTCCAGCGACGAAGGCCGCGACTACTCCAAAATCAGGACCATGCCATGACGTCACAACGCCGCGTAGCCATCTGCAAGCCCCTGCGTACCCCCGTCGGACGCTTCCTGGGGAGCCTCGCCCCGCTTGAAGCGGGCCAGCTTGGCGCCATCATCATCAAGGCGTTGGTTGAGCGTAGCGGTATCGATCCCGCACGGGTCGATGACGTTGTCTTCAGCCAAGGTTACGGCAGCGGCGAAGCGCCCGCCATCGGCCACTGGAGCTGGCTCGCCGCCGGCTATCCCGAAGAGGTCCCCGGCTTCCAGCTCGACCGGCGCTGCGGATCGGGCCTGCAGGCCGTGGCGACGGCAGCAATGATGGTCCAGACCGGAGTCGCCGACTGCGTGCTTGCGGGCGGCGTCGAGAGCATGTCGAACGTCGAACATTATACCACGGCAGCGCGCCATGGCGCTCGCATGGGTGACATGCAGCTGTGGGACCGCCTGACGCGCGGCCGCCTGATGAGCCAGCCGATCGAGCGCTACGGCATCATCACGGGCATGATCGAAACGGCCGAGAATCTCGCCAAGGATTACGGGATCACCCGCGAGGAAGCCGACGCTTTCGCGGTGCGCAGCCACCAGAACGCCGCGCGCGCCTGGGAAGAGGGCAAGTTCGACGAGCAACTTGTGCCGGTCGAAATCCCGCAACGTAAGGGCGATCCGGTCGTGTTCGCCAAGGACGAAGGCTACCGCGCAGATGCAAGCATAGAAACGCTTGGTAAGTTGCGTGCAATCGATCTGAAGCGCGACGCAGATGCTATCGTGACTGCAGGCAATGCCAGCCAGCAAAACGACGCTGCCGCGGCCTGCCTCGTCGTCACCGAAGAGAAGGTCGAGGAACTCGGCCTAGAGCCGATCCTGTGGTTCCATTCGTGGAGCGCTGCGGGCTGCGATCCCAGCCGCATGGGCATCGGCCCGGTTCCCGCGGTCGAACGTCTGTTCGCCCGAAACGGAATGGGCTGGGATGACATCGGCCTTATCGAACTTAACGAAGCCTTTGCCCCGCAGGCGCTCGCCGTGCTGAAGGGCTGGGGCTTTGACGAGAACGACAGCCGCCGCGAGCTCGTCAACGTCAATGGTTCGGGGATTTCGCTTGGCCACCCGATCGGCGCGACCGGTATCCGCATCCTTGCCGACATGGCGCACGAAATGCAGCGCCGCGAGGTGCGTTACGGCCTCGAGACCATGTGTATCGGCGGCGGCCAGGGCATGGCCGCCGTGTTCGAGCGCGCCGCCTGATGAGCGACTGGTCGGACTGGATCGGGCGCGAGCAGCGCAGCGCCGACCGGCTCGATCCCGCGCTTGCCGCGCGCTGGTGCGCGACCTTCGACCGCGATGCTCCGGCAGGCGAGGCGATGCCGCAGGGCATCCACCTGTGCCTGTGCACGCCTGAGGCGCGGACCGCACAGCTTGGCGAAGACGGCCACCCATCGCGAGCGCAAGGCCCGGCAAGTTTCCTGCCACCTGTTCCCTTGCCGCGCCGTATGTGGGCCTCGAGCGCGATTCAATTCCATGCGCCTGTCGCGATCGGGGCGAGTATCGAGCGTGTAAGCCGCATCGCATCGGTCGAGGCCAAGTCCGGAAGCCGCGGCGAGATGGTTTTCGTCGAGGTCGATCATGCAACGAGCGCCGACGGCGAGCTTGCGGTGAGGGAGCGGCAGACGTTGGTCTATCTCGAAGCGGTCGATCCTGATGCTCCGCTATCGCCGCCCAAAACGGGCGCGGGGATTTTTGATGCGTCAGACTGGGACGAACATCGCGAAATAGTTCCCGACGAGCGGCTGCTGTTCCGCTATTCCGCGCTTACCTTCAACACCCACCGCATCCACTACGATGCGCCCTATGCGCGGAACATCGAACGCTACCGCGGCCTCGTCGTACACGGGCCGCTAACGGCAAGCATGTTGCTCCAGATGGCAGCAGCGCGGTTTGGCGAGAACCGCCTAGCCAGCTTCTCGTTCCGCGGGGTCAGCCCTGCGATAGCGGGTGAGCCGCTCCATCTGGTGATGCGCGGTGGGAGCGAGGGCATCGAACTCGGCGCATTCGCCTACGACGGCCGGCAGGTCACCAAAGCTTCGGCAACCCTCGCCTAGTCGAGCGGATAATCCGCAATCGGTTTCAGTACCGAATAACGCTCTTCCCTCGGCTCGCGCCCCAGTTCGGGGAAATCTATCACCGGCGGTGCGCAGGGTGTGTCGGGCAGGCAGTCGAGCAGGTTGCGCACCAGGGTCAGCCGTCCGCGCTTCTGGTCGTTGAAATCTATCAAGGTCCACGGCGCATGGTCGGTATGCGTTGCGGCCAACATCATCTCGCGTGCTTCTGTGTAGGCATCGTATTTTTCGCGCGCGGCAAGATCGACGGGCGAGAGTTTCCAGCGCTTGAGCGGATCCTCCAATCGTTCCCGAAGGCGCTCTTCCTGCCGGGCCTGATCGGTCGTCAGCCAGTATTTGAAGAGGTGGATGCCGTCATCGACCAGCATACGCTCGAAAGACGGGACCTGCGAGAGAAAGTGTTCGACCTGCTGCTCGCTTGCATAACCCATGACCTTCTCGACGCCCGCGCGGTTGTACCAGCTACGGTCGAACAATACGATCTCGCCAGCGCTCGGCAGGTGCTGGACATAGCGCTGGAAGTACCACCGGCTCTGTTCCGCCTCGGTCGGCTTGGCGAGCGCGACAATATGGCATTGGCGGGGATTGAGCTTTTCCGAAACCGCACGGATAGCGCCGCCCTTGCCCGCCGTGTCGCGCCCCTCGAACAGCACCACGATGCGTTCTCCGGTCGTGCGCGCCCAGCGTGCCATGGCAACCAGCTCTTCGCGCAGTGGCTCGATGGCCGCTTCGTATTCCTTGCGCTTCATGCCCCCAGATTCCCCACTCGTTTGTAGCTTTGCGCCAATCATAGTATTAGCGCCCGCGATATGGCTACACTTGCAGAACAAGAACACGACTTCACCCGCTTGCCGGAAATGCCGGCCGATGTTTTCACCGCCCCCCTCAAGAGACCCGACCATGTCGGCGACGACTGGCTGGAGCCCAGACAGGCCGACTATTCGAGCGATGACGACGCAATCTGGAACGATCTGTTCGAGAGGCAGATGGCCGTGCTGCCCGGTCGCGCGGCTACCGCGTTCATGGCGGGGCTGGAAAAGCTGAATCTAAATCGTGGCGGGGTGCCGGAATTCGGCCAGCTTTCAGAAGACCTGGACGCGCTGACAGGATGGAGCGTGGTGCCGGTTCCCATGCTGATTCCTGATCACGTGTTCTTCTGGCACCTTGCCAACCGTCGCTTCCCGGCCGGGAACTTCATACGCACGCGCGAAACCTTCGATTACATCCAGGAACCCGATGTGTTTCACGACGTCTTCGGCCACGTTCCGATGCTGACCGATCCGGTTTATGCCGACTACATGCAGGAATACGGCCGCGCCGGATGGAAGGCGATGCGCTACAACCGGTTGAAAGCCTTGGGTTCGCTCTACTGGTACACGGTCGAATTCGGGCTGCTGGAAGAGGATGACGGCATCAAGGCTTATGGTGCGGGAATTCTTTCAGGCCCGACCGAAGTGGTTTATGCCACCGAGGCCAAAAGCCCCAACCGCATCATGCTCAACGTCGACCGCGTGATGCGCACCGATTACGTCATCAGCGACCTTCAGCCGACCTATTTCGTTATCGAGAGTTTCGAGGACCTCTACCGCCAGACGGTAGAACGCGATTTCGACAAGCTGTATTCGAACCTCGGGCCGGGGTTCACTTATGCGAATACGGCGGTAATCGACGTCGATTACGTGGTGAACCGCGGAAGTCTCGAATACACACTTCGCGGCGGACGCGGCAGTGGCGCAACCCCTGTCTGACACAAGAAACGGGCGCCAGATTGCTCGTGCGCCCGCTTAATATTTCGCTGAAACGCGAAGAGATTACATGGTCTCGTCGACCTGGTCTTCCATCGTTTCTTCCATGGCATCGGTCTGATCGTCCATGGCGTCGGCCTGCTCGTCGGTGATTTCGCCCGAAGCTTCCATGTCGTTGACCATCGCATCGCGATCGTCTTCCATCTGTTCGATATTGTCTTCGGCTTCGTTTTCGGCAGCGCTGTCGCATGCAGCTAGGCCGAGCGACATTGCGGTGGCCGAGGCAACGAGTGCGGTTTTGGTGAATTTCATGGTATTTCCCCTTGGTCTTATGATTCCACTTCCGGCGGTTCCGGATGTGAAGTTCATGGCTAAAATGTGTCAGCCAGGGGTATAGTTCCCGAAAAGCAAAAAGAAGGCGGCCGGGAAGCGCTTCCGGGCCGCCATCATTCAGGTGGAATTGGCTGAATTAGTTAACAGCCTCTTCCAGACCTTCGGTATATTCATCGGTGTCGCCTTCAGCGGCATCTTCGATGTTGTCAGCTTCGGCTTCCATGGCATCTGCCTGTTCGTCGGTGATCTCACCAGCGTCTTCCATGGCGTCTGCCTGATCTTCCATTGCTTCAGCCTGCTCTTCAGCGGCTTCTTCAGCAGGGCTGTCGCAAGCGGCGACGCCGAGGCTGAGAGCAGCAGCCGAGGCTACGATGGTGAGCTTGTTGAATTTCATGATTTTTCCCCTTGGAATTCGGGACGCGATGGCATCCCGTACGCGTTTGTAATCCAACCTATCGAATTGTAAAACGCATATCAGCGATAGGCATATTGCCTGACCAGATTAAACAGGCCGATCGCGATTACCGAACCCAGAACAGCCCACAGCAGCGCAATACCGCTGACCGAGCCGACGATGGCACCATTGCCGGCAATCAGACCGACAATCAGCGATCCGGCGACGCCAGCCAATGCATTGGAAAGGATCGAACGCCCATCCTCGATACGCAGGATGATCGTAGCCAGCCACCCGAGGAGAGCGCCCACGACAATCAGGATGAGAAGGCCCATGGGCGTATTCCTTTGTTTTCTACCTAGGGGCATAAACATCGAAACCGCGCTTGGTTCCGCCGTTTACCGTGAGCCGAGTGCCGCCTGATCATGGTCGCTTGAGGAATTAGCCCCAAGTCATCCACGCCAAAGCAGCCGAGCCGGCAATAATGCGATACCAGGCAAAAGGCGTGAAACCGCTTTTGCTTACGAACGCTACAAATGCCCGGATGACAAAAAGGGCTACAATGAAGCTGACGACAAATCCGACGGCAATTTCATCCCAACCTACGCGTGTGGCACCGGCCATCATCTCGTCGTACTTTGTGAAGATCTCCAGCGTGCTCGCACCGATCATCGTGGGTACGGCAAGGAAGAAGGAGAATACGGCAGCGGTCT
>CATMNW010000024.1 GCA_950071875.1 uncultured Erythrobacteraceae bacterium
TTTTGCCGTTTTTGAAAAAATCCCCCCTATTAGTCCCCATCGGCGAACAAGGGGGGGGGGTATCTTCAACGATATGCCAATTGGGATGATCGGTCCGCATGATGTACTTCAAGCCGTCGCCTTTCAGCCGCTGCAGCAGCGCAAGTGCTCGCGGATTGCCGTTGCGGACCTCCAGTTTGAGGATCGCCAATGCTTCCTGCTTTTCCCTCTGGTCAGCAGATGAATCGGTCAGCGTGGCGACGATATAAGACATGGCCGCAGTGCGATCCCCATTGTCCAGCGCCAGCTTCGACCAGCGTCGCGCTCCGGCCAGATCCTGCGGGCCGCCTTCGCCTTGCATCAGCATGTTCGCAAGATTGGTGCGGGCCTTATCAAGTCCGCCCTCTGCAGCCATGGTCAGGTACTTGCGCTCACTTTCCTTGGATGGAGAAGAAGCGCGACCGGCATGATGCATTATGCATAACGACCAGGCAGACTCTGCAAAGCCCGCCTTCGCAAGCTCCTCGAATATCGCCTCCGCTTCCGCGCATCGACCCTGTTCATCAAGCAAGATGGCCTCATCGTGTCGCCGTGCCATGTCCGTTTTTGATAGGTCCATGAATTCTTGCTCCCTTGTGCTGCTATTAGCCCGATTTGATGGCTCTGATGGCGAGGGCGGATTTTCGATAAGATGGAAGAGATCTGAAAGCTCTCGCTGCGACGACGTATCCACCCCGGCAGCCTCGATCTGGGTGCGGATGGCGTAGTTTTTCGCCCGAACCTTTGTTGCGACATCCGGTTGAGTGAGAACTGCGCTGATGATCGCATCCAGCCAAGGCTTTACCAACACCTCCGCATCTTCCGTCGAAGAACTGACGAAGCGTTCCCGGCGATACGCTTCGAAATCCAGCTCACCGCTAAGCACTTGGTGGAGCGCTGCCAGCCTGTGGGCCAAACCGGCACTCGTTGCGTGCGAATTGTCACTCGCGGCACCACTGATCAGGGCTTCGAGCAGGAACATGTCCTTTTCCGCTTCCTTGATCTTCCCGGTCATGAGATTGGTTTCGATAATCTCGGGCAATTCGCGGCGTTGGTGGGCTGTTTCCTTTTTCTTTGAGAACACCATGCCATGTCCTGCTTCGGGAGGCGACATACCCGCGACCTTGTCGACGAGCCCCAACCGGCGAAGCGCGCGCCGCTCTGGCGCTCCGTGTCGATAGGGGAGTTGTTCGGGGACGATCTCGGCAGAGCCACAATGCAATAACTGTTGCACGCCTTCGCTGCGGATGAGGATCATGAGCATCCCCGCATGGTAGACCGCATCGAGCAGGTCGTATCCGGCGGGGAAGAAGAAGGGCCGCTGGCCATCTCCGTCGCGCATGGTGATTCGGTGGTGATCGAGTGTGGCGGAAAGCCTGCCATGCGAGAGCGTGAAGGTGAGGTCGTCGGGGACCGGCATTTCCCAATAGGTTCCGCCATCGTTCGGTCCGTGAATTTCCTCCATTCGCTCGCGTAACGGCAATGGCAGGGCGATGGCTCCCTCGACAGGCTCTATGGAAATGTTGCCATTCGCCGCGTCGCAGGTGAGATGCTGGAACTGCCCCTTTTCGTCGCGGTAGGCAAAGCCGCGTGTCGTCAGCACGAGGCCTTCGGGGGCGACAATGAACTTGGCTCCGCGAACGCCTTTCTGCGAATCGAAGCTCTGGAACAGGCGCGCTTCGGATCCCTTGCCCCGGTAATGATCCTGTATCGCGGTTAGCCCGATACCAAGGCGCGCGAACCAGGCGGTCGCTTCGAAATGCGCATTGGGCTGGTCGAACATGAGAACCTTGCCGTCGAGCAAAGTCGTGCGCTCGAAGTCCGTCAACAGGCTGTTTCTTGGCACGAGTTTCTCGATCGAACGCCGTCGCAGCAGCAGGATGCCATCAGGAGTCGCCATAATGCGCTTCACGCGGGAGAGGCTTGCAAGCGCCTCCACCTCAGGTTTGTCGTCGCTGGCAATGGGGAAAATGGACGAAGCGATTCCGCCGTTGAGACCTGTAACCAGATGATCGCCGCGGATGGCGAGGTAGGCGACGTTGGGATGGCGTTGTCCGATAACGGGATCGCGTGCAGTGACCATGCAGTCGATGCGTCCCTTGCCGGCTGCCGCGACTTCGCCCAGCGGGCCCGAGGTATTCGCGACGACGAGACCGGGCTCGTTGCCGTTCTGGCCGAACAGAAATGTGCCCAGCGTCGCAAATCGGCTGAAGCCGGCGTTTCGGGAGCGGTCCCGGCGAACAATCTCGCCATTGGCGAGGAGCAGCGACTGACCCGTCAGCCGCGCCGCCGCGGGATTGTTGCTGTCATTGTCCTCTGTGATCCAGCGGATGGTGGCGTCGGCGTCCCAGAGAACGGCGCGTTGATCCTCGAGCGTCAACAGCGCCCGCCCTTCCCCGAGATCGGTACACGTAGCGATGTCCGACACCAAAGGCTCTAGATCGAGTGATTGGCCATCGGCGAACAGCAGTTGGGGACTGCCATTGTTGATCAATATCGCCGCATTGCCGGGCAGATGCGGGCCCGAGATCAGCGAGAGGGCCATCTCGCGCAATGAAATTTGCGCTATCTCGCCGCTCGCATGATCGAGCAGGAAATGACCTTCCGCACTCCATGCCAACAAGAGCGGTCCAAGCGGTGTGACGCCACGCGTCATGAACGATGTCGCGTGCCGAAAAAATCCCTGATCGGCAATGTTAGGCCAATTCTGTTGCTCGATGACCTGGAGCGTGGCCGGGTGGACGATTTCGGTCGCGATTGTCCCATCGTCTTGCTGACGGAACACCAACAGACGCTCATCGTCGATACGCTCCACCCCGCCGACAGCCCGCGCGGGCTTCTCGATCACCATGCTGATGGCTGCAGGATCGAGACGCGCTAGGCCGCCCCCTCTCGACAGGACGAGGATATCGTTACCATCGCGCCGCACCTGCCAAGGCACCCACTTGTCGTTCTCGATCTGGTTGGCGCTGAACAGCACCTTGCCGTGTCGAACCGACCACACAACCAGCAATTGCAAGCCGTAGATCGCGACTAGTCCTTCGCCCAGATTGGCGATGTCGGCTTGCTGGTCGAAGTGCATGTGGCCGCGGCGTCCCATCAATGCCGATGCGAGTTTCTCGGGCCTGAAGCGCCACGCTTCCTCGAGTCCGTCATTCGTGATCTTCACCGATGGCCCCGTCTCGAGATCGAACGGATCGCTTCCCAGCGCATCGCCGCTCGCATCGAAGCGGTGTACCGCGAGGGGGCTGCCGCCGACGACCAGCCAGCCTCCGTCCTCGGTCGGTACGGCGCCGAGGACAGGGCCCGATCCGATGTCGAAACGGTGCAATTCGCGCGCCGCGCTGACGCTCGACAAAGCGAGATCGCCGCGTGGGCCCCAGGTGAGGATGCGCCCGCTTTCCGGGACGATCACCATGCCCTTGATCTCGCCGTGGCCGGGCAGGGTCGCACGGAGGTTTCCGTACTGCCCTTCAACAATGCTGATCGACCCGTCCTTCTGGCCGATCGCCAAGTCTCGCCCAACGGGCTGGATGAAGCTCACATGACGCGGCGAAACGGCGTCCGCCACCCGCACACCCGGAATGCGCGGAGATTGGAAGCATAGCCGCGCGACGCTCTCGTCCTCGCGGAAATGGCCGCGCAGCGGGTTCGAAGCGAAATCGCGCCCGACGCGCTGGCGCAGGTAGAGGGCTCGTTCGCTGGCATCCTCGAGCCGAACAAGATTATGCCGTTCCTCGCCGATCATCTCGGCATATTGGCGGATTACGGGCGAGCCGAGCCAGTCGGCGGCGCGCAAGGCATCGAGTTCGGCCAGCGTATCGGCGAGCATCGCCCGCCCCGTCTTGGCCGCCATGAAGTGCGGATCAAGCAATTGTTTTTCGAGTCTTTCACGCGACGGCGTGCCGAGGGCGGCGGCCTGGAATACGATTTCGGAAAGGCTGTAGGGTTCCTCGTATCCTTCTGTTCTCGACAGTTCGATCCGGTCGGCGGCGAGGTTGAAAAGCCGCTCGTGAGCCCACTGACCGCACGATTCACCAACGCGCTCCCAGACGGCCCGCTTCAGCGCCTGGTGCACGAACGCGTAATGCAGTTCGCCGCCCCGCTCGGTCATCTCCAGCAGCGGAGAAAGCGATCCGACCAGCCTGCTAAACGCGGTTCTCGGTAGCGTGTCCAGCGCGATTCCGTCGGGGAAGGATCGGCGCAACCAATCCATGATCGCGGCATCGTCGCGGACCGCCTCGAACAGCGTTGCTTCGGCAACGCTTCGGCGCGCCGCCGCCAACAATGCGAGAACCGTCTCGGCAAGTCGCCGCCCGTGGCCCTCGCGATCGACGAGATGCTCAATCCAGCTGGCGACCCATGCCTCCAGCCGCGCATCGGTCGGCTGGAGCAGATCCTCGTCGGAGAGCGAGCGCGCGATTGTCGAGGCGATGCGTGTCGCGACGGCCTTGGCGGGCATGTCTCCCAGGCCTTCGAACAGGGTCGCAAATTGCCCCGGCTGCAGTTGCCGCCCGTCGGCTCCCAAAAAGCTCTCGATCGCCTGCCGCGTTTCCTCCTCGTCGAATTCGGCGAGCGGGATCACGGCGTCGTGCGGGAAAATGTCGGCAAAGGCGTCGCGAATACCCTCGTCGCTGGTTGTGATGGCGAGGGTGAGACGCTCGCCCGGTTCGGCCGGGATCCACGAAACGGCTTCGCCGACATCGCGCCAGTCGCATTCGTCGAGCCCGTCGACGACCAGTAGCACATTGCTCGAGAAAGGTCGCTCGAGCCGCCGCCGCAGTGCCGCCAAAGCCTCTTCGCCGCTTTGGTCGACGCCGTCGCCGACAGCGCTGCCCATCAGCCGGGCGAAGCCATCGCCGTCGAGCCGTTGCCTTTCGCGACCCGGACGCAAGACGATGGCGTCCGGCATTCGCTCGACGAGCTGATCGACGACGATGCTCTTGCCACAGCCGCTGGACCCGAACACCAGCAATGGCTGTGCGGCCGTTTGGCCGAGACGCTCAGCCAGTGGCGCTACGCATTTACGCTCGATGAGCGCCGCCGGTCCCGCAGTCGGATCAACTGCGCTCTCGGCGGCATCGTGTCCGCTGGCGGCATGCAGCAGAACCTTGCGCGCCCATTGTTCGAACGCGGCGCGATAGGCTTTGTCGCCGTCGCCCGAGCGCTCAAGATTCTCGATGCGCGCGCCCTTGTCGGCGAACATGCGCTCGACGCGCTGGCGCCAGCGGCCGTAGTGCGGAGACTTCGCCTTAGCCATGCGTCCGAACAGCGAGCTTTTTTCGCTTCGCCACATCGCGCCGATCCGTTCGGCATCCCCGTCGACGAGACTGAGCCCGAGCGCGAGTTCCTGCATCGTGACCGGCGTCGACAGGCGTTGCGCCAGGTCGGGCGACAGGCGATCGAGATGCGCATCGATTACGCTGCGGATGCGCTCCTCCGCCTGCGTCCAGTTGAGGCCCTGCATATCCTCGAAAGTCTCGCGATTACGCAGGATGCGGGTGGGCTGGATGAAATTGGCGTCGGCGCGGTAGAGCTCATCGAACAGCCTGACGGCCTCGTCATCCTCTTCGCCGAGGATTGAGAGGATGGCGCTATGATCCGCTTCGCCGAGCAGGCGGGGCAGGGGGATCCAGCCGGGCCGGTCGCTGCCGAGATAGAGGAAATAGGGTCGTGCGCCCGACGTGCGACTGCGGCGGATCTCGGCCATGCAGATATCGACCGCATGATTATCTAGGCCGGCATCGCGCGACACGCCCCAGCGCAGGTCCAGCAGGTCAATCTCCCGTCCCTCACTCCGCAACTCCTCGTTCAGTGCCGGCACCAGCTCGGTGTTGAGGAACTCGCGTTCCCAAGCGAAGTCGAGGAAGGTCGAACTGAGGAAGATACGATCAACTTGCATGTTTTCTCCTCACTGTGGTCCGTCAGTCAGACAGGCCCGCCTCGCCATCCGCACAAGGTCGAGCGCGATGCGGATATCGATCCCCTTTTCCTCTGCCTGAACCATGAATTCGACATCGCCGTCGTCATCGAAGATGCTTCGTTTGCGGTAGCGCAGGGGGCGCGTAGTCACATTCACGCCGATGCGCTCCATCGCCTGCGTCTTGTTGCACCAGAAGGCGTGCCAGCGGGGCTGGCGCCGCGCCGACGGCATGCCGGTGTAGAACCGCACCGCTCCGGGCACGAAACCCGCGACTTCGCAGATCTCGCGATGGAGCGTGAACGGATCGAAATTGGGTGTGCGATAGCCGAACAGACGCTTCGCCTGCATGAAAAGGTTCTGTCCGTCGATAAAGCCCACCGCGACCGGGTTCTCTTCCTCGTCGATCAAGGTTTCGCACCATCGCTGGCATCGTCGTCCGGGGCACCGCGCTTCCCGTCGTCCTCCCCGATGCGATCATCATCATCGGTGCCATTATGGGGACCGTCATCGTCCGGCATGGCGAAGGGGTCAGGGATGTCTTCCGGGGGCGTGAATTCTGGGCCTGACAGGTCGAATTTGGCGTCCAGCACCTCGCTTGCGGAAGGCTGTCGCCCCTGCGCCGCTTCGGCCTTCTCGCGAGCCCGTTGCCGCTTCAGCTCAGCCAGGCTTCCACGTTTCGCGGGCTGGGTGGGCGCCCTCGTCTCCCGCCGGTCCTGCGGGGTCTTGCTGTAGAACAGGTTATCGTCGAACTGGCTCACGAATGCGGGGTCTTCGAGATAGTTGGGCTTGCGCGCGATGACTGGCTTGTCCCCTGCTATTGCAAGAACCATTTCAGGAAATTCGAGATCCTGAAGGACGCGCCAATCCTCGTAACCTGTCAGCTCGGCACCATCGCGGGCGACGCGCGCATTGGCGAACCCGAAGGCCTGCAACACCTCGCAGTTGTTGATCATAGTCTTCCAATCGTGCGGGTACAGCATTTGCAGCTGGCTGAGATCCTGCCAGAAGCTCCAGGTTCTCAAGCCATACCCCCGAAGCAGCGTGATCGCCTGACGAAGTTGCTTGAGCGGGCCGAGTTGCGCGGCTTCATCGAGGATGAACAATGTCGGCAATTCGGGACGCCGCGAGCGCTGGGTTATGGCCGCCATCATGACTCCGATCCATAGGCGGAGGAGTTTGCCGTGGCTTTCGAGCTTTTCGGGCGGAACCACAACATAGATGGAAATTGGATCGCCACGAGTGATCGCCTGAAGATCAATCGTCGAGCGGCCAAGCGTAGCTTGCGCCCCGGCGCTACGCAGGAAATCGGTGTGCGATTGCGCGGTCGACAAGATCGAGGCCCAAACCTTTGCCTCGGCGGTCGATTTGATTGAACCGCCCTGCCGGACAGCGGGAAGCGGGCTCTTTAGGATCTCCTTGAAGGTGAAGTCTATATCTTCGTTTGTCTGATTGAGCAGGTAGTGCATCTCTTGCAGGTTGCGCAGAACAGGCGGCCTTCCGGAGGCCACGAAGAGTAGCATGGTCGTAATGAGTGAATAAGCTCGGCTGTCCCAAAACGGGTCCTGCGTGTGCTGCTTGGTCACTATCAGCTCGGCAAGTTGCGCGGCACTGTCGACCGCCTCTGGAGAGCGGTGATCGATCAGGTCGAGCGGATTAAGCGCCCCTGTTTCTTCTCCCGTCACTCCAAAGGGATCGAGCAAGAGCACTTTCTGCCCCAGCTCACGGCGACGACGTGCGGTGACCTGATAGTTCTCGCCTTTGGGGTCGATGACGATGGCCGGTCCGGGATATCTTAAAAGAGCAGGAATGATACAGCCCACGCCTTTGCCCGCTCCGGTCCGAGCGAGCGTGATCAGATGACCGTCTCCAGTATGCAAGACCGGTTCGAGCATGTCATCGTCGCGATCTTCGTCCTCGATCGCCTCACCAAACTGAAAACCCATAACCGGACGATGTTTATCCGCCTCGAGCGAATAGCCGATCAGCAGGCCATCAGGTGAGAGTTTGGTGGGGAGTTTAGCGTCATCGCGCATTGTAGATGTCTACTTCCCTCATCCCCGCAAGAAAGACCTCGCCCCATGACCGCTTTTGTCGGCAGCGGTGCGGTCGGACTGATCCTCAGTTGATGTGCTAAGCGCCCAGATCGGAGAGTAAAGAAAATAAAAGCGTGTGCTACCAGCATCTTCCCGTTCTTGCACGTCTCGCAAGCGGGCGAGGGATTTCAGGCTTGGGGATCCTAGCGCCACTCTACAAATTGAATTAATCTCCGACCTGTGCTCGAAAAGGCCACAGCCCGCTGGATCGTTGTCGTTTGCCAAACCAAACAACGCGGGACCAAATTGCGAGCAAGTAGCTTTCATTGCTGTTTGTCGGAATGACGCCGGGGATGTCTGTTTTCAGGAGGCGATATCTGGGACGTCTACGTCTGGAATTGGGGCGCATAGCAGCCGTTGCACGCGGCGCAATCGACGGCGACGCAATCAAGAGCAGGTTGGATATGCCTACACTCGATCACGTATTCGCTGTGGAAGAGTGGCGGAATGGCAGGAAATGGGCCGATTGCGGATCGTCCGCTTTTCTACACCATGAGGCAGAAACAGACATTGCGGAGGCATGTATCTACCGCTCGCTTCGTTCAAGGGTCCGTATCGTTTCTCGGTCCTTGTCGCATGGAAGATATGAGCCGTTCAGCCGGCTAGCGCGACTTCATTGATTTCGCGCGCATTCTCTTCAATGTGCTGTCATCCGTTTAGGATGCTGCCATACTGGGAGGGGCGAGTTGAAAGCAAGCGGGTCCGAGGCGTCTTTCGAGGATGCTCGGAAGCTGAAGATATCTGTCTTCGGCAAGCCCACGATAACGCTTGGCTCCGGAGAAGTCCCCAATCTATCCAACCAGCGCGCCCGCGCCATCCTGGCCATGCTGTGCCTCAATGATGGTGAGGCAATGGACCGTGAGACTATCAGCAGGATGCTCTGGCCGGGTCGTTTTCCCGCTCAGGCTCGTGCCAGTTTGCGTCAATGCCTTCTGGCCTTGAGCAAACTCCCGCCCGAGGGCGAGTGCAGCCCACTCATCAAATCGACGCGCAGCACCATCGAACTCAGTCGAACGCGGATCGATGCTGATCTGTTTGTCCTGTTCGATGCCTTGTCGAACCAGCGCGGTAGAGAAGCCTCACGCTTGCTCGAGGATATCGGCGATCGCCCGCTTCTCGACGGATTCAGTTTCGGTGCCTCATTCGCCGCGTGGCTTACCGAAAGACGCGATGCGATAGAACATCGACTGGATGCGGAAGTGCGCCGGGTCGTCTCATGGCTGAACTCCCGCGATGATCCGGAGACGGCCGCTCGCCTCGAAGCTGCTCTTCAGATCCGGCAGCGCGAAGCGTATCGGAAGCGCGGTGCGGGCTGCAGCATTGCGGTCCTGCCGTTCCATCAGCACGATGAGATCGGCGGCGAGCTTTTCCTGAGCGAGGGCGTCGTCGATGAGCTTTCTTCGCGTCTTGGCAATATCCAGGATATCACTCTTGCGGGGCGCACATCCATCGCGGCGCTTCTGGAGCGAGGCTATACCTTGCAGCAGATGGCGAGCGAGCTGGGCGTATCGCACCTGATCGAAGGTGAGGTGCGGCGAACACATCAGGGGATCTCGGTACGCATCGCGCTGATCGATGGCCGATACGGCACCGAAATCTGGTCCGATTTCGTAAGCGGATCGATCGAGGAATTCATCGGATCGCGCGACATGATCGGTGCCACCGTGATTTCGGCGATCACCCGGACGCTCGGCCTTTCAGCACCACCTTCGACCTCGCGGCGCATGACTACCAATCGCGATGCCTATGCGCTGTATCTTCAGGGGCGCGCGCTGGCACAGCGCGTGGGCGTCGACGGAGCCATGGCCAAAGCCATCGAGTTTTTGGAAGAGGCCCTGGATACAGACCCCGAATTTGCAAGTTGCTGGACCGCGCTTGCCGATGCGCACATCAGCGTCGCCGCTCTCACGCCAAGTGTCGAGCGCGTCAAGAATTCACGGGATGCTGCACAATGCGCGCAGCGCGCCATTTCCCTCGATCCGGGGCAGGGTCATGCCTTCTCGATCATGGGCATTCACGAGTGGACGCAATTCAATCCGGCGCGCGCACTGGAACTGTCCTTCGAAGCTTTTGCCCGGGACCCCAATGATGCCGATGTGATCTCTCGGTTGGGATCGTGCCTTCTCTATCTCGGCAAGACGCGCGAAGGGCTTCCCTTTATCGAGCAATCCGTTGCTCGCGATCCGATTTATGGGCGCAACCACGTGATGCTGTCCTCAGCCTATCTCAGCATTGGCGAGGTCGACAAGGCGATCGCCGCGGGCCGGCGGATGGTCGACCTTGGCTTTCCCGGAATGTGGCTCGCCGTGGCGTACATGGCTGCGGGAGACCACGTGGCGGCGGTCAAGGCGCATTACGACAGCAGGATATATCTAGGGACGACCATCATGCGACCTCCGGGAATGCCGGTGATGGACGATGCCGCGCGTGATGCCTATTTCGACATTGCCGCGCGCGGAATTTTCAGCGGGAAGGCCGCCGATCGCGCGGTTTACTGCCAGATGCTCGACGGTCTGCATGCCACAATGGCGGATCCCTATGACTCGTCAATCGCCTTCCCCGCGATCTGGATGGGCCATGCCGACCTCGTGATGAAACTCTACTCCGAATGTATTCACCCGGCCAACATGTTCAGCTTGATGAGCCTGTGGATCGATATCGACCCGATAAACCGCACCCGCCTCCATCCCGGCTTTATGCAGTTTGCAGAGAAGATCGGTATGGTCGAAGCGTGGGAGAAGTTCGGCTGGCCCGATCTCATTCCGCACGACCCGCGAAACACGTCGTCGGACCCGGATTGACGCTTTTTTGACGGTTGAGCCGATTGACGCTCGGCTCGGTTCGGCAGACAGTTCTCCTCAGTCGCACAACAGATCGACAAGCCTGCCTTAGCCCGGAAAAGCACCGCTTTCCGGTGCCGGCGAAGCTTGGCCCGGTCGTCGTGGGAGGGGGAGGAATGAGCGAGACGCATCCGGCAGGCGAGAACCTGCACAATCTCTATGTGACCGCGATCAATTCGAACGACACGCAGGCGGTCGCAGCACGCCTGTCCGACAACGTGGTGTTTCAAACCCCGGGCGAACCCGAACTGGTCGGCAAGGAAGCTGTGACCGAGTGGGCTTCGAGCTTCTTCGAGGCATTCGAAGCGCACTGGGACAAGACCGAAAACCTCTTCGAGGTTTCGGGCGATTTTGCGATCAGCCGGTACACCTATAGCGCTCGCATCCAGCCGCGTGAGGGTGGCGCGCCGATGGAGGAATTTGGCAAGGGCGTATGCGTTTATCGCCGAGGCACTGATGGCAAGTGGCTGCTCGCGATCGACAGCTGGAGCACGAATGAAGGCGCGCAATGATGCAGCGTATCTGGATATTGGCGGCGCCGCTCCTCCTTGTAACCGGATGCAGCGCCGAACGCGCGGAACCGGTCGACAAGGATGCGATCGCGCAAGCAGTGAAGACCGACGTCCAGTCGATCGTCGATGCCTTCAATGCCCGCGATGCCGATGCCGCGCTGGCGGTGAACGCGCCCGATACGCGGGTCATGTCGCATGGTCAGCCGAACATGGGCTTCGAGGAGAACCTCGCCACGGTGCGCCAGTATGTCAGCGATCCGGCAGTTCATCTGCAGGTGGCGGACGAAGAAGTGGATGTCGCCGATGCAGGGGACATGGCGGTCTACACTGCGACATATGACTGGGAGTTCACCGATCCCGAGACTGGCGACGTGGCAAACGAGCAGGGCAACTGGGTGATGGTCTTCAGGCGCCAGGAAGACGGCTCGCTGAAAATCTACCGCGAAGTCATCTCGGACATTCCAGCGAGCGGGGAAGGTGTCAGCTGATGCCCATGCCGACGCCCAAGCCCGTCCATGTCGTTTACCGGACGTGCCGCTTTGCAGAAATGCTCGACTGGTACGCACAGGTGTTCGGCTCCGAGGTCGTTTACCAGAACCCCGCGCTGGCGTTCATCACTCATGACGACGAACATCACCGGTTCGCCTTTGCCGATCTGAATGTCATCGCGCCCGGCGTCGATCCTGAGGACCGTGGGCGGGTGGGCGTAGATCACGTCGCCTACGACTGCCCGTCGATGCGCGAATTGCTCGAAGCCTATGACGACCTCAAGGCGCGCGGGATCGCACCCTACTGGTGCGTCAATCACGGGATGAGCGCGTCGCTTTATTACGCCGATCCCGATGGCAACCAGCTGGAATTCAGCGTCGATTGCTTCGCCAGCAAGGCCGAATGCACAGCCTATTTCAAAGGCGATGCGATCGGCGAGAACCCGGTCGGCGTGGAATTCGATCCCGATGAATGGCTGGAGAAGCTGCGCGGCGGAATGGCCGAAGCCAAGCTGCTCAAGATCGACCGCAAGGCCCCGGCGTCGCCTATCCGCGGCAAGCTCATGGAGATGACCGATGGCTGACGGGCTTGGCGAGGTTCCAGTGATCGGGCCGATCTCCTGACGATGATCGGCATCTCCACCGCGTTTTTCATGCTGCGCTGAACCAAGAGGAAATCGACCATGTCCCAACAGATCAGTGCGGAAGAGCAGGTTCTCGGCATCGTTACCAACCACTGGCAGGCGCATGGCGTCGGCCTGGCGGCCAAGCTCGAACTGGCCGATCATCTTGCCGACGGTCCGCTGGCGGTCGAGGAGCTTGCCAAGCGTTCCCGGACGCACGCGCCCAGCCTGTACCGCATGCTGCGCGCGCTGGAGAGCACGGGGATTTTCGCGAGCACGGAAAACGGTTCGTTCGAAAACACGCCCGCCAGCGATTGCCTGCGCCGCAACAAGCCCGGCTCGAACTGGGCCTGGGTGCGCTTCACGCTATGCCCCGGCGCCCCGGTTTACGAAGGATGGCGCGGCTTGCCCCTGGCGGTCGAAACCGGCGAACCGGGCTTCGACCAGCTGCACGGCAAGAGCAATTGGGAGAACATGGAGGCAAACCCAGAGGCCTATTCGATCTTCAATCTCGCCATGCGCGATCTTGCCGCCACGATCGGGCCCGCCGTTGCCTCGGCAATCGACTGGAGTCGCTACAACGTAATCGCCGACATCGGCGGCGGTATCGGGTCGCAGTTGTCCGAAATTCTTGCGGCGCATCCCAATACCAGAGGTATTCTTTTCGATCTTCCGCATGTGGTTGCCGAAGCGCCGAAGAACGAACGGTTCGACGTGGTAGCCGGCGACTTCTTCGCGAGCATTCCGGTCGAGGCCGATGCTTATGTGCTGCGCTGGGTACTGCATGACTGGTCCGACGAAGAATGTATTCGCCTGCTCCGCAACGTGCGAGAAGCGATGCAACCCAAAGCGCGATTAATGATCGTGGAATCGATCATCCCAGGCGGTTCGCAGTTCGACATGGGCAAGTGGATGGATCTCAACATGATGGTCATGGCGACCGGCAAGGAACGGACCGAAGCCGAATTCGCGGCTCTTCTCAAGAATGCCGGTTTCGAGCTCATATCTATCGAACCGACTGCGTCGCCCCTGTCGATCCTGGTCTTTGAGCCCGCGTGATGAAAACCGATCAAGCACTGGAGGAAGTCGATGTCTAAGTATCGGAAGAACGCATTTGTCCGATCTAAGTCTTTGGGCGCGCTTCTAGCAGCCACGATGCTAGCCTCTCCGTCAGGAGCGCAAGAGAGCGATGTCGCTACGACCACCGGCGGGGGCGATGCGAATATCGGCTACGTGACGGGCGATCCCGATACTTGGCCAGCGGAACTCGAGGCTACGGTAGCAGCCGCCGAGAATCACAAGATCCTGCTCGAGAACGATCAGGTTCGCGTTCTGGAAGTGACGCTGGCACCGGGTGAAGTAGAGCCCTTGCATTTCCACCGCTGGCCCAGCGTGTTGTATCTCCAGCAGGCCGGCGACTGGATCGACCGCGATGCCGAGGGCAACGTGATTTTCGATTCACGCAAAGTGCCACCAATGCCCTTTCCGGTGACGCTTTGGAAGGGGCCTGAAGCGCCGCATTCTCCCGTCAACCTGAGCGACGACGTGACAGTCCGTCTCATCCGGGTCGAGATCAAGCCGCAAGAGGCGTGGGCTCCTGGCGGGCCAAGCGATGAATACTCGTTTTTTCCGGCCGACCGCTCGCTCACCCACGCCGAAGACGGGGTCGTCCTCCCCGACGGCAGGTTGTTGGTCGGGGATTGGGATCACGGTCTCGTTACCCTGTCTGCCGACGGCACCAAGACGCCGTTCGGCGATTTCGCGCGAGCGGGCTTCAGGTCGAAGCCGGACCCCATGTGGAACAGCCCGAACGGCGTATCCTGGGAGCCGGACGGTCGCCACGTGCTGGTCGCCGACATAACCGGCGGACACATTTACCGCGTCGATACCGAGACCGAAGCGGTGACGCGGATTTACGATCACCCCTACGGGGTAAACGCCGTCGTGCGCGACCCGACCGGCGCGATCTGGTTCACGCAGTCGACCGAGAACGCAGCAGGCGAAGGCAGCGAAGCGCGGATGTTCGCTGCGGCCGACAAGCCGCTTGGCGACGGGGCTGTTTTCCGGATCGCGCCCGAACAGGTTGGCAAGCCCGAGCCAGTTGCCATCAAGGTGGCCGACGGGCTCGACTTCGCCAATGGTATCGCCTTCGACGGGGCGCGGGCGCGACTATATGTCGCCGAAATCGTGCGGAGCCGCATTCTCAGCTTCGCGGTGGACCAGGCGACGGGCGAATTGAGCGACCGCCGCGTCCTCGCGACCCTTCCCACGCCCGATAATATCGAGCTGGATCGCGATGGCATGCTGTGGGTCGCCAGCCCCTTCGCGAACGCCGTTTATGTGGTTGATCCCGATACCGGCGATCGGCGCACAATGTTCAATCCTGCGCCCGAGACGAGCGCTCGCATCGTTACCGAGACCTATCGACGGCTGGAAGCGGGCGAACCGATCCTGCCGCTTCTGACACCGGAGATGTGGGAGCCGATGCCCGGCCTGCTGAC
>CATMNW010000025.1 GCA_950071875.1 uncultured Erythrobacteraceae bacterium
GAAAGTAACTGCGACGAAATTCGACAGTTACTTGAAAGCTTGTCGAACCATGAACCGATAAAACTCTCAGCCACCCTAAAGCGCGCTCCCGGGTTGGGCAAGCATGGCCTCCCTAACCAGCGGCAGGGCCGGCGGGGAGGCGCGCAGGTTGGCGAACATCTCTTCCTCCGCCTGCGCGATCTGCGGATCGGGCCAGTAATAGCGGATCCGATCGCTGAGGCTGTATTGCAGGTCTAGCTGCAGGTCGGCCCCGCTCGAATGATAATACTTCTGCCAGTTGCCCGGCTTGTCGTTCATCACGGTGAGCACCCGCTGCCGGAAATCCGATGCGTTATCGCCCAGCATGTCGCGCTCCATCGCGTCGAGCGCCCACAGCGCCTCGCGCAGAGCGAAGGTGACGCCGGGGCCGACCTTCAGGATGGCGAAATGGTCGCGCACCAGCGCGGTCAGCGCATCCTGGGTCTGGTAGTCGGTGGAGTGCGCTTCGAAGACCATGCCGGGAATATCGTCGAGACTGCGGCTGAGGTCCTGCGCTGCCTCCGGGTGATAATCGAGCACCTGGTGGTGGTCGAATTCGACCCCCGGCTGCACCACCAGCGCGATGACGCGGTTCCATGCCTCCGCCGGAAAGAGTTCCTTGTGCATGGCGATGGTGCCATGCGCCGCTTCGGGAGAGGTGACCTGCAACGGCTCCAGATCCTCGGTCGCGCCGCCGGGGACGGGAACCTCCGTCCCGATAACGTAGACCGGCGGCTGGGTTCCGGCATCGGCATAGGCGGCTTCGGCGACTTGGCACAGCCGCGCGGCGCGCGCGGCGATCGTCTCTTCGGGCAGGGGAACCGGATCGTCGGCGCAGGACATCGAGCAGTCGAGGTGGATCTTCGCGAAACCGGCGCGGACGTACTGATCGATCAGGACATCGGCGCGATCCATCGCCTCGTCGGCGGGCAGGGCGGTCCATGCGTTGGGGCCCAGATGGTCGCCGCCCAGCACGATACGCTCCGCCGGGAAGTCTACGCGCTCCGCAATCTGCAAAACGTAGTCGCGGAAATCGGCGGGCTTCATCCCGGTGTAGCCGCCGTCCTGGTTCACCTGATTGGACGTCGCCTCGATCAGGACGAACGGTGCGTCGTGCTTCAGCGCGTGGCGAAACGTGGCTTCGATCACCAGCGGATGGGCGGAGCAGACGGAGTATATCCCGACATCCTCGCCAGCCTTGTGGCGCGCAACACGGTCGAGAATCAGGTTCATGCGAGGTCCCCGTCAGCGCCCGGTTCAGGCTCGTCCGCGGCCTCGGGTTCGATGGCCAGCAGGACCGACGCGATCAGCGCCAGGCAGAGGCCGACGATTTTGAGCGGACCGGGCACAGCACCCAGAATGACGAGAGACAGCATCGCGGTGACGAGCGGCGCACCGGCATTGGAAAGCGGCGCGACGACAATCGCCTTGCCGTAGCGAAAGGCGAAGACCAGCGTCAGCGCGCCGATCGCGTTGAGCATCTGGATGCCGGCTGCCAGTAATGGCCCGTCGGTGCCGTAATTGAT
This sequence comes from uncultured Erythrobacteraceae bacterium, assembly GCA_950071875.1. Classification (GTDB taxonomy): domain Bacteria; phylum Pseudomonadota; class Alphaproteobacteria; order Sphingomonadales; family Sphingomonadaceae; genus Qipengyuania. Next base: position 1,545 of record CATMNW010000025.1, read on the forward strand.
CGGCTGGCTGAAATCGGTCATCAGATAGGCGATCGGAGCCAGCAGGAGGCCCGAGAGCATCATGTAGAAGAAGATGCTTTCCCCGCTCATGGTGTTGTTGGCGAGCTTCATGAAGAAGGCCTGCACGCCCCAACACAGCATGATCAGCAGCGCGAGCGGAGCCCAACCGAGGCCGCCGACATCGCCCGACAGCGAAAGATCGAACATCGGCAGCGCCACCAGCGCCAGTACGATGCCGAGCACGCCAAGCTTGCCGGTCCGTTCCTTCAGGATCAGCAGCGACAGCGTGATCGTGACGATGGGCGACAGCGAGATGACGGGGAAGATCAGGTAGGGCGGTCCGCGCGTCACCGCGTAGAACAGCACCAATTGTCCGCCCGCGCCGAGAAGGCCGATCGTCAATCCGAAGAACACGGAGCGTGCATCGCGGTCCAGCCGCCAGCCCGCCATGGCCAGCACGATCAGCGCGGGCGGGATCATGGTCAACGCCCAGACGCAATAGACCAGCGTTTCGGGAAAGCCGCGCTCGGCCGACAATCCCGCGATCGCTCCCCACACGCCCCACAGGGCGACGGTGGCGAGCGCGTAGACGAGCCAGCTGCGGCCCGCAGCAGGAGATGCATCCTGGGTCATCGTCACGCTCCGATCCGTTCGGCTTGCAGGATCAGGTGCTCCTTGAAGGACACGGCGAGCCGGGGGTCACTCGCGTCGAGCGATCCCAGAACCTTGCCGCTAGAAATGTCGGTTACCCGGTGCCGCCCGGCGGCAAGGCCGCGCAGCTCGACCGAACCCGCGTAGTCGTCGGCGTAGAAGGAGAAATAGTTGCGCCCGTTCTGTTCGATGGCGTGCGCTTCGGGCCGGTCGAAGCCGATATCGTACAGCTCGCCGCGATAGGTGCCGCGCGCCAGATCGTGCTCGTTGTAAAGGTCGATCCACTTGCGCCAGTAACGCTCCTTCTCGGGCGTCAACACGTATCCGCCCGGCGGCAGTACATCGATGGGATTGTCGGTGTCGCGCGGCCAGGTGAACTTGGTCGAGACCACCCCGCCGATGCCGACCGCGGAGGCAAAGTCGGTACCCCCGTCGCTCAGTTCTACGTGGTCACCCGAAAAAGGCGCCGAAGGCCCCATCAGCGCCTTGGTCGTCTTGCCCTTGGTCCGGATCTGCCACGATGACAGCGGGTCGGATGCCGGCACCTGGTTCATGTAGGGCAGCGAATGGAATGCGAAGGATGTGCCGCACGGGCAGAATTCCAGAATCGCATCCGGATTGATGGACGTCGCTGCGTCGTGCACCGCTTCCCAGAAGGCGGGGAGCTGTTCGCAGGCTTCCTCGGGATAGGCGTGGTTGTGCGCCGGATTGTAGCACGGCGGAACACCGTTCAGATGCTGCCCGTCCAGTTTCAGGCCTTCATACCCCCATTCGCCGATGATCTTGCGCACCAGCGCTGTGCAATGGTCGATGGTGGGCTGGTAGGCCGGGCATAGCGTGAACGCGTTCCACCAGGTCACGTCGTTCACTGCGCCGTTCTCGTCCAGCAGCAGCATGTCGCTGTGGTCGTGCAGCAGGTCGGTGCCGGGATCGACGGCGAGCGGCGCCAGCCACAGGCGCGGGCGCAGGCCGGCGTCCCTGATCCGGTCGACGAATGCGATCATGTCGGCTTCGCCGTTCGGGAACTTCTTGGGGTCGAGGTACCAGTCGCCCTCTGCCGTCTGCCAGCCGTCGTCCATCACCGCCCACTTGATGCCCAGGTCCTTCACCTTGGGCAGCGTGCCGATGACCTGGTCGGTGTTGAAATTGCGCTCGTAACCCCACGCGCACCAGATCGCTTCGTAGGCGGACGCGGGCACAAAAGCGTCGGTCAACCCACGCGCGGCCATGATTTCGCGATAGGCGGTCAGCGGAGCGAAGCAATCGCCGGTATGCGCGGCGATGAAGGTCGTGAGTGTGGCAATCTCCTCGCCCGGGGCGAGTTCGAAAGGCTGGTCGCTTTCCAGCGCGATGCTCGTTTCGCTGGCGGAGCTTGCCACGGGCAGGGCGATCAGCTTCGGCGTCAGCTCGAGATGCCCGACCGCGAGCCCGCCATCGGGCCGCCAGATGTCGACCACCGGTGTGCCGCCGCCATAGTCGGAGGCGTTCATGCCCATGTAGTTGCGCTGTTCGAACCCGGCAGGTGCGGGCTGGATCCAGTCGCGTCGGTCGCCGTGCGACGATCCGGCAAAGGTCCACACTCCGCGCTCCCCGCGCGTCAGGCTATGCGCGGCATTGCGCCATCCGCGTAGGGCAAGGGGCTGCTTTCCTGCATTGCGGTAGGTGGCCACGATCGCCGCGATGCCGGGGCGGTTGGGATCGAAGGTGAATTCGACGGTCTTCTGAAGACCGTTCGCACTGACGCCCGTGGCGCTGTAGGTCGTGCCGGAAAGTCCGGCGACCTTGGAGGCTCCCTGACCCTGTTCGGTCAGCAGGAACGGGGCGAGCATCGTACCTTCGGCGGGAAGCAGCGTTTCGCTGTCCGAAAAGCCGGTCAGCGCGCGTCCACCGACAAGCAGGCGCGTGCGCATTGCGCTGTCGATCTCGATCGTCAGCGCGTCGTCGCCGAAGCGGTTCGCGATCGGCGCGGCGAACACCGGAGGGGCTGCGATAGAGCCCACCGCGAGCACCGCAGATGTGCTGCCCATGAGCTGCAGCACCTGCCGACGTCGCATACCCACTTTATGAATCATTCCTCGCCCTCCAGCGTTCAAATCGCCGGACGTCGCCCGCCCGGAATATCCGTTTGCTCTCCGCATCAATAGATGTAACATAATGAAAACGGATGCAAGGATGAACTTTCGTTTTCATTCGATCAGGAGGCGAGATGAGAAACCCCAATATGAAGCAGTCGCTGGTGCTCGCGGCTCTGTCGGCCGTGCTGGCGGGATGTGCGGCGACGGACGGGACGCCCCCGGCGGCTCTTTCGACGGCAGAAGCCTACTACACCCAAGCCGACTTCGACCGCGTGCCCAAGATAGACGTGCATGTGCATGCCAACATGTACGACCCGTCGTTCCTCGCACTGGTGCGCGATAACGGGTTCCAGGTGTTGTCGATCAACGTCGACTATCCGGATTTTCCCACGCTCGATACGCAGGCCGATGTGGCGCACCGCTACTTTGCGGACGATCCTGCGCATTTCCAGTTTACGACCACGTTTTCCATGGACGGGTTCGAAACTGCCGGCTGGTCCGCGCGCACCAATGCCCACCTCGATCGGGAGCTGGACGCCGGCGCAATCGGCGTGAAGGTGTGGAAGAACATCGGCATGGTCGAGCGCAACCGGGCGGGAGAGCTGATCATGCTCGACGATCCCGGCTTCGATGCGGTGATGGCGCATATCGAGCAGCGAGGTGTGCCGCTGATCGCGCACCAGGCGGAGCCTTACAATTGCTGGCTGCCGCTGGATCAGATGACGACCGAGAACGATCGCCAGTATTTCAAGGCGCATCCCGAATATCACATGTACCTGCACCCCGAGATGCCGAGTTATCAGGACTTGATGGACGCCCGCAATCGCTTCGTCGGGGCGCATCCCGGGCTGACCGTCATGGGCGCGCATCTTGGCAGCATCGAATGGAGCGTCGACGAACTGGCCGATTTCCTCGATGCCTACCCGAACGCAGTCGTCGATATGGCCGCACGGATGAGCAACCTGCAGTACCAGTCGAACCGCGACCGGGAAAAAGTGCGCAACTTCCTGATAAAGTACCAGAACCGCGTATTGTACGCGACCGATCTGACGCTGAGCCCGCTATCGGATGAGGCCAAGGCGCAGAACCCGCCGATCGATCCCGGTGCCGATTTCGCCGCGTCTGCCGAGGGCGTCTGGCGGTCCGACTGGACCTATCTCGCCACGCCCGAAAACCAGTACGTCGATACGCTGAAGGCCGACACGCCCGGGCTGGCATTGCCGCGTTCGGTCATTCGGAAAATCTATTACGAGAACGCACTGCGGGTTTTCCCCGCCTTCGCTCACGCCTCGTAGAGATCGAAGCCGACCGTCCGGGCTGCATCGCGAATGTAGTCCGGCGCGTCGGTGTCGGTCACCAGCGCGGATATCTCGCCGACATCGATGATCCGGTGCAGGCAGGTGCGCCCGAACTTGGAGCTGTCGGTCACCGCGATGACCGATCGCGCACGGCTGACCATCTTGCGGTTGAGCATCGCTTCGGGTTCGTAATGCGTGGTGAGCCCGCGCTGGAGATCGAAACCGTCGACGCCCAGGAACAGCTTGTCGACATGGAGAGCGTCGAGCGCGTCGACCGTCTGCCCGCCGTAGAACGCCATGTTGCGCCGGCGCATCTGTCCTCCGAGCATCACAACGACAACATGCTCCTTGCGCGCCAGTGCGGCGAGGACGTTGAAGTCGTTCGTGACGACGGTGATGTCTTCGATGTCGGGGAGATGGGATGCGATGGCCAACGCCGTCGTGCCTGAATCGAGCACGATGGAATCGCCCGGCTCGACCATTTCTGCCGCGCGCTTCCCGATACGTCGCTTTTCCTCGACGTGGATGACCTGCTTGGTCTCCACCGCGGGTTCGTTGCCCGCGTTGATGACGTCGGTCGAGATGGCGCCGCCGTAGGATCGTTCCGCCAGTCCCCGCTCGCACAGGAAGTCCAGATCCTTGCGGATCGTCTGGGACGATACATCGAACTGCCGCGAAAGTTCGGCGACCTGGATACTGCCGAGTTCTTTCAACATGGCGATCATCTTTTGCCGCCGACCGCTGGTATCTCGCAATTTGGTCATTTTGCCCCGTGGTCCCGCCTGAGGGCGCATTCTAGGAGTAGCCCATATCTTACGCAATACGGCACGCTTCGGGGAATTCCAGAAAACGCACGATAATGGTGATAGCCAAGCTGATTTGAGATGGCGCGGGGCTCAAGTGCTTTGGATAACTATCGTTATATAGTGCTTGTCATCCGGAAATTACGTGCTTACGATGCAAAACGAAACATATTGGGGGTGAGTCCCCCGTTTCGCTCAAAAAAGGGGATGCTGCCACAGCCAGGGATTGCCGGGGCAGGTCGATGGAGGGAATTTCATGAAAGCGTATCGCCAGTTTCGTGCCGTTGCAGTTGCAGGGTGCAGTCTTGCCGCAATCATGGCTGCCAATCCGCTGGCTGCTCAGGACAGCGCATCGGATGAAGAGCAAGTCTCCGAAGGTGAGCCGACGGACAACGTCATCGTGGTGCGCGGTGTGCGTGGCAGTATCGCACGTTCTGTTGAGCTGAAGAAGAATGCATCCACCGTGCAGGATTCGATCAGCGCGCTGGAGCTCGGCGTTTTTCCCGATGACAACGTGGCCGACTCGCTCGCCCATATCACCGGCGTCGCCATCAGCCGTACGGCGGGCGGGGAAGGGCAGTACGTCAGCGTCCGCGGTCTCGGCCCGGAATACACGCTGACCACGTTCAACGGTCGCATCCTCGCCACCGACGGCGCGAGCCGCGATTTCGCCTATGACGTGCTGCCCTCCGATGTGATCAGCGGAGCGGACGTGATCAAGGGGGCAGAAGCTTCCAACACGGAAGGTGCGATCGGCGGCCTCGTAAACCTGCGTTCGGCCAGCCCGTTCGACAAGCTCGGCCTCAACGGCGTGGCGCGCCTGCAGGGCGATTACAACATGATGTCCGAATATGCGGGCGTCAAATTCTCCGGCGTGGTCAGCAATACCTTTGCCGATGATACCCTTGGCGTCATGCTGGGCGTGGTGCTGGAGCGGCGCAAGGATCGCACCGACGTTGCCGGCAACGACGGTGGCTGGACGCGCAACCCCGACCCGACCGACGAAAGCTGGCTGTGGGGCAATGCGTGGGGCGGCAATATCGACCCCAACGGCAACGGCAACCTCGACCCGGACGAATACGGCCTGATCGGTCTCGGCCAGTTCCGCGTCGGCTCGATCCTCGAGGAAAAGCGTCGCCGGGCCTTCACCGCCAAGGTCGAATGGCGTCCGACCGATACCTTCACCCTCACGCTCGACGGGATCAAGACCAAGCTCGATTCCCCGCAGGTCGGGTTCCAGCAGTCCTACTACACCCTGTTCGCCCCCGGGCGCTGGTCGAACATGGTCATTGAGGACGGCATCGTCACCAGTTTCGACATGACCAATCCCGACCCGGAACTGGCGCTCAACCCGGAACTGCTCAACCAGACGACCTATCGCGTGGTCGACACCGATCTGTATGGCGCCAACGCCAAGTGGGAAGTGACCGACCGCCTAACGCTGACCGCGGACCTCTACCGCTCCAGCTCCTCGCGCTATTCGGGCGGGCAGGACAGCTACGTCGTGCTGCGCATGAACCAGCCCAACTCGGCGAGCTTCATGCTCAACGATTCGGCGGTCCCCGATGTCCAGGTGACGTTCGACGATGGCCGCGACCTGGTCGCCGGGCTTGCCGATGGCGCGTTCGGGCCGTCGGATTTCAACACGCACTATTTCTCGCTCGGTGGCGACAATATCGACGACAAGATCACCGGCCTATCCTTCGCCGGCGACTGGTCGACGCTGATGGGGCCTCTCGATTCCGTCCTGTTCGGTGTCACCTACACCAGCCGCGAAAAGGCGCGCGAACTGGTCAATAACTCGCTCACCGGCGGTGCGGACTACTATTCGGGCAACTACGCCATCAATGTGGGCGACCTGGACGGGAACGTCATTTCCCGCAGCCTGGCGCTGCCCAACTTCATGAGCGGCGTCGACGCCAACTTCCCCCGCTCTTTCCTGTCGTTCGACGTGCCGGGCTATATCGACGCGCTTCAGGCCTATAACGGCACCGCACGTCCCGGTGGCGGCACTTACGATTTCTCTGCCGCAGCTCCGGTGTGGAACCCGCTGCAGAGCTATCGCGTCACGGAAGACACGCTGGCCGCCTACGTGCAGGCAAACCTCTCGGGCGCGAGCTGGAGCGGCAACGTCGGCGTTCGCATGGTCAATACCAAGACCACGGCGCAAGCCTGGGATGCGAAGATCCTGAACATCATCGCCAATGGGGCGTTCAACTATACCGCAGTCTACGACGACCCGTCGGAAGTGACGCAGGATAGCGACTACACCTATTTCCTGCCCTCGGCGAACCTGAGCATCGACCTGATGGACGACCTGCGCCTGCGCCTCAGCGCCGCGCGCACGATGGCGCGCCCATCGGTCGAGACGCTTGCTCCGACCAACACGACCGAAAGCGTGTCCTGGGGTGAATTCACGCAGGTCTATGGCGGCAACGCCGACCTGAAGCCGTACCAGGCCGACCAGTTCGACGCCTCGCTCGAATGGTACTTCGCGCCGAGTTCGATCTTCAACATCGCGGGCTTCTACAAGTACATCAAGAACCAGATCACCACCAGCTGGGAACCCGGTGTCGACATCGGCGTGCCCGGGTACCTGTTCAACATCATCCGCCCGATCAACGGCGATCATGCGCGGGTGAAGGGTGTCGAAGTCGGGTTGCAGCACCTGTTCGAAAACGGCTTCGGCGTGCGCGGTCAGTTCACCCGCAACTGGTCTAAGAGCTATGTCGGCGATCAGGTGCGCCCGCTGGAAGGTATCGCTCCGTCGGTCTATTCGCTCAGCCTGCTGTACGAAAAGGGCCCGCTTTCGATGGCGGTCACGGCCGACCATACGGACAGCTTCACCACCGCGATCAACGTGCTGGGCGAAGGATACAACGAGGAAGCTGATGCCATCACCTGGGTGACAGCGCATATCTCTTACGACATCACCGACCGCGTCAGCCTTGCCCTCGACGGGCAAAACCTGCTCGATTCGGAGCAGACGTACAGCATCAACGGCAATCCGCTGCTGTCGCAGGGCTATTACCGGTACGGCCGGTCGGTCAAACTGAGCGCGAGCTATCGTTTCTGAGCGGAGAGATCCGTCAGGACCGCGATAGGGTCATCCTGCTCGATCGGCTGCGTATTCCTCTCCCCCTCACGCACCGAGGCAGGCTGAACACGACGGGTCGGGTATCCGCATAGGCGGACGCCCGACCCGCTTTTTGCAAGTTACGGCCACGGGGTCAGGCTGCTCGATGGTGGCCTGACGAATGCCCGTCGCAAGGGAGGACAGGGTATCATGCAAGACCCGCAGCCAGTCGTTACCGAGCCCTGCCTGTTGGGCGAAGGCCCCATCTGGGTGGCCGACGCGCAAGCGCTCTACTGGACCGATATCAAGGGGCGCAGACTTCACGCTTACTTCCCCGACAGCGGCCAGTATCAAAGCTGGGAAGCGCCGTTTCGCGTCGGTTCGATCGTCCCCACCCGATCGGGCGGGTTCATCGGCGCGTGTGACAGCGGGTTCTTCGAAGTCGACAGCGATTTCGCCCACTTTCGGATCATCGGCGAGCCGGAGCCGGACCGACCGGATAACCGCTTCAACGACGGCAAGACCGATCCCCACGGGCGGTTCTGGGCGGGGACGATGGACGATACCGAAACTGCCGCGTGCGGAGCGCTCTATCGGCTCGATCACAACCGCACCTGGGCCCGGATCGACGATGGCTATCGTGTGACGAACGGACCAGCCTTCAGCTCTGATGGCCGGGTGATGTACCATTGCGATTCCGCCCGACAGATCATCTACGCCTATGATGTCGATGGGCTGGGCAACGCATCCGGCCGGCGCGTTTTCGCCCGGTTCGCGGAAGCGGATGGCTACCCCGACGGGATGACCGTCGACCGCGCCGGAGACCTGTGGGTCGCCTTCTGGGATGGATGGTGCCTTCGCAGGCTGTCTCCTTCGGGTGAGATTGCGCAAACGCTCGCCATGCCGGTCCAGCGCCCGACCAGCTGTGCATTCGGCGGCCCGGCTGCCGATCGGCTTTACATCACCTCTTCTGCGCTAGGCCTCGATCTCGCAGATCAGCCGCTCGCAGGATCTCTGTTCGAGTTCCGGCCGGATGTCGGCGGTTTTGCCAGCAAGCCGTTCGGTGGCTGAAAGGAAATCAGAACTCGAACGGCGCGACACGTTCGCGGCGAGCCACGCGAAACGCGTCTGCGACAAGGGCCAGAGGCGCGCTGTCGGCATCGGATTGGCCGCTGCCTATAAGATGCGCGAACCGTTCGTAGAGCCGTGGGTACTCTCCGGGGCTGGGGAGGGGCGGCACGGATTTGTCTCCGATCGTCAGACGCGACCCTCCGTCCGCAAGCACGAGTTCCTCCGCATCGGTCCGTACGCGGATCTCCCAGGTCTGATTGCCGGTTTCGGTAAAATCGAGATCGGCGGTGGCGCTGCTACCATTCGCCAGCCGCATGGCGACCTGCGCAGCGATGGGCGAAGCGCGACCTTCCGGAATTTCGAGCAGGCAGGATTCGACGCGATGCGCGCCGGGTATGATCTCGGTCAGGATCGAGAAGGCATTGATGCCCGGATCGAAGACTCCGAAGCCGCCCTCGTCCAGAATCCAATCCTGACCGGGGTGCCAGCGGCGAATATCTTCGCGCCAGGAAATCACCACGTCGTGAACCTGCCTGTCGGCGAGAAAAGCCTTCGCCGGGGCGACCATTGCGGCTTCGCGCGAGTGCCACGCGGCGAACAGCGTCACACCCTTGCGGCGCGTAAGATCGGTCAATTGGTCGACTTCGGACGTGGTAAGGCCAGGCGGCTTTTCCAGGAGTGTGTGGAGCCCCGCTTCGATCGCGATGCGGGCAATATCGAACCGGGCGGCGGGGGGCGTGCAGATCGCAACAGCGCCGCAAAAGCCACTCGCGACAAGCGCTTCGACAGAGCTAAACACGGGTACGTGCGTATCGACAGCGCGCTGGTCCACGATTGCAGCAAGCTTGAATGCCGCGCTGTCCCCGACCGCCGGGAGGTGCTGATCCTGCGCAATCTTTCCCAGTCCCACGATCGCCAGATCCATTCCGGGTCCTTCCCATTCTTGTTTTATATGATTTATATGTTCCTTAGCAGTATCATTATCGTTATCAATGCTCGCGACTGACTGGGCAGGGTTCAAGGAGGGGTTTGCGTGACGGGTACCAAGGATCAGCGCGAGGGGCGCTCGGGGCTCCGTTCGCGCGAATGGTTCGACAATCCGGACCAACCGGACATGACCGCGCTGTATCTGGAACGCTACCTCAATTACGGCCTGAGCATAGAGGAACTCCAGTCGGACCGCCCCATTATCGGGATCGCGCAGACGGGCAGCGATCTTGCACCGTGCAACCGCCATCACCTTGTCCTGGCGGAGCGGGTGAAGGACGGCATTCGCGAAGCCGGTGGCATCCCGCTGGAGTTTCCGATCCACCCGATCCAGGAAACCGGCAAGCGCCCGACTGCGGGGCTCGACCGCAACCTCGCCTATCTTAGCCTGGTGGAGGTCCTCTACGGCTATCCGATCGACGGCGTGGTGCTGACGATCGGTTGCGACAAGACCACGCCGGCCTGCCTGATGGCTGCGGCGACGGTGAACTTGCCCGCGATCGCCCTGTCCGTCGGTCCCATGCTGAATGGCTGGCACAAGGGCCGCCGCGTGGGATCGGGTACGATCATCTGGAAGGCCCGCGAGATGCTCGCTACCGGGCAGATCGACTACGAGGCGTTCATTCGCCTCGTCGCCTCCTCGTCGCCCTCGACCGGCTATTGCAACACGATGGGCACGGCGACGACGATGAACTCGCTCACAGAAGCGCTCGGCATGTCGCTTCCCGGCTCGGCCGCAATCCCCGCTCCGCACCGCGATCGGCAGGAATGCGCGTGGGAAACGGGCCGACGCATCGTCGAGATGGTCGCGGCGGATCGCAAGCCCAGCGACATCATGACGCCTGCGGCGTTCCACAATGCGATCCGTGTGAACTCGGCGCTCGGCGGGTCGACCAATGCGCCGATCCATATCAATGCGATCGCGAGACATCTTGGCGTCGAGCTCACGCTTGCCGATTGGGAAACGCTTGGTGCCGATGTCCCGCTGCTGGTCAATCTGCAACCCGCGGGCGAGTACCTCGGGGAAGACTTCCACCGCGCCGGCGGGGTTCCGGCAGTGATGGGCGAACTGCTGCGCAACGACCTGCTGGAGGGCACGCCGGTCACCGCCAACGGACGCACGGTTTCGCAGAACGTCGCCGAAGCCCGGTCGCTGGATGAAGATGTGATCCGGACTTTCGATCGACCGCTGGTGCAGGCTGCCGGGCTCGTCGTCCTGTCCGGCAACCTGTTCGAAAACGCAGTGATGAAAACCTCCGTTATCTCGGCACAGTTTCGCGCGCGTTACCTGTCGGACAGCGAAGCGCCGAACCGGTTCGAAGGCCGCGCGATCGTTTTCGACGGGCCGGAGGATTATCACAGGCGGATCGACGATCCGGAGCTCGGGATCGGGGAGGACTGCATACTCGTCATGCGCGGCGCCGGGCCTGTCGGTTATCCCGGCGGTGCGGAGGTCGTGAACATGCGTCCCTCGGCTGCGCTGATTGCCGCAGGTGTCGATGCCTTGCCGTGCATTGGCGATGGCCGCCAGTCCGGGACCAGCGGATCGCCATCGATCCTCAACGCATCGCCCGAAGCGGCCGTCGGAGGCGGGCTGGCGCTGGTGAAGACCGGGGACATCATCCGCATCGATCTGGCCGCGAGGCGTGTCGACGTGCTGCTCGATGAGGAGGAAATCGAGCGCAGGCGTGCCGAGCTGCAGGGCGCAGCGCCGGAGCTAGCGCCTGAATCGCAGACCCCATGGCAGGAAATCCAGCGTGGTCTCGTCGGCCAGTTTGATCGCGGTGCGGTTCTCGAGAACGCGGTGAAATATCAGCGCATTGCGCAAACCAAGGGGTTGCCGCGCGACAGCCATTGATACCGCGTTGCAGGCCGGTTCAAGCTGGCGCGTCTGCGCTTTCCTGATCGATCAGTTCGAGAACCTCGCCGATCAGATGACGCATTGCGCGTCTTGCCCCGTCCTCGTCGCGTTTCGCAATCGCATCCATGACGCAGGCGTGATCGGCGATACTGGCCGAATGGCCCTTGATGTTATTGGTCAGCCGGATCGAGGTGTGCAGGGCAGTCGACACCACATCGCGGAACTGGCGGTAGAACGGGTTCCCCGATGCTTCCAGGATCGCAACGTGAAACGCGATATCGGCGGTCAGCGTGTCGTCGTTGCCTTTCTCGGCCTCCCGCATTCGGGTGAGGCCCGCAGAAATTCCTGCAAGCTCGTCTTCCCCGTGGAAACGCGATGCCAGTGCAGCGGCTTCGGGTTCGATGGCAATGCGAAGCTGGTTGAACTGTCGCAACAGCTCGACCGAGCTTCGACGTTCCAGCAGCCAGCGCAGGACATCGGGATCGAACAGGTTCCAATTCGATGACGGCTGGACGATCGTGCCCTGCCGCGGCCGGGCGCTCAGCAGCCCCTTGGCGGTCAGCATCTTGACCGCTTCGCGCGTGACGGACCTGCTGACCCCGTGCTGCGCAGTCAATTCTGCTTCGGTGGGGAAGGGAACGTCTTCGTAATCACCGACGATGATCGCGCGTCCCAGGTTCTCAAGCATGCCCTGGGTAAGATTGCGGCCGAGCCGAGACCTGAGCGATCCATCCTCCGGCATTGCTTTCACCACGAGCGATACTCCTCCACCATCCTTTCCCGACTGAAAGGGCATCGTTGCGTTTGCGTCAACCGCCCGATGCCGCCACATCTAGACAAAGCCTATAAATAATATAATTGGCGCTTGGGATAGTAACTGCCGGAGTGTAATGCCGGCACACAGAGGGAGGCGAGGCGGATGGGGCTTGCGACAATCGATGTCATTGTGGTGGTGGCGTACGCGCTGGTGATTTTTGGCCTCGCGCAGTGGGTCAGCCGCGACAAGGCCGGACACGAAAAGAACACCTCGGACTATTTTCTCGCTTCCAAATCCCTGCCGTGGTGGGCGATCGGTGCCTCGCTTATCGCCGCCAATATTTCGGCGGAACAGATTGTCGGCATGTCCGGCTCGGGCTACCGGCTCGGTCTCGCGATCGCATCCTACGAATGGATGGCGGCACTGACGCTGCTGATCGTCGGCAAGTTCTTCCTGCCGATCTTTCTCAAGAACGGCATCTTCACGATGCCGCAGTTCCTCGAGCAGCGTTACGGCCCCAATATCCGCACGCTGATGGCGGTGTTCTGGCTCGGCTT
>CATMNW010000026.1 GCA_950071875.1 uncultured Erythrobacteraceae bacterium
TGCCAGATCACCAGCGTGACGGTGGCAACGAAGATCGCGATCGCCAGCAGCATCAGGCGATACGCTCGCCCGCCGCGTCGACGACCTGCTCACCGTCCTCCTTGGTGAATGCGCCGCGCTGGGGACTTGGCAGGATGTCGAGCACCATCTCGGACGGGCGACAAAGGCGAACGCCGAGGGGCGAGACGACGAGCGGGCGATTGATGAGGATCGGGTGCTCCATCATCGCATCGATCAGCGCTGCATCGCTCAGGCTCTCATCGCCCAGCCCGAGTTCGGCATAGGGTGTGCCCTTTTCACGCAGCAACTCCCGGGGGCTCAGTCCGGCACGGTCGATCAAGCTTTCGAGCATAGCGCGTGATGGCGGGGTCTTGAGGTATTCCACGACGGCCGGCTCGACCCCGGCATTGCGGATCATCGCCAGCGTATTGCGCGAGGTGCCGCATTCGGGATTGTGGTAGATAACGATGTCGGTGGTCATGGATTTTCCCTTCACAGGAGGCGACCCGAGCGCGGGTCGCTCAACAACATTCGGCAAGCTCAGCGATAAGCGGTTCGCAGAGATCCGCGCGTCCGCCGCAGCAGTCCTTCGCCAGAAACAGCATCAGGTCGCGAAGGGCTCTGATGTTCGCGCGCTGGATAATCTGCCGCCCCCGCTTTTCCGGGACGACAAGGTCGGCAGCGACGAGGATGGCGAGGTGGCTGGAGAACGTGCTCTGACTGAGCCCCGACGCGTCTACGAGTTGCCCGGTGGAAATGCCCTCCGGTTCGCTACGCACCAGACGCCGGAAGGCGTCGAGGCGGGTTGGGTGAGAGAGAGCAGCAAGGGACTCAAGGGCGCTGGACGATTGCATCCATCGGCATTTATCGATGGGACAAAGCGACGTCAAATTCTATCGGAAATTATCGATGAATGGCTGGCTGGCTTTAACTAGGTCTCCAAGTAGGTCGCTAGTGGGGACGTCCGGTTGCGTCGGAATGAGTGCCACAAGCGGACCGTCAGGAACCGGCCTATATTCGGCCGTGATCGACGGTCCAGGATGCGAGCAGGTTGTGCGCGAGGACAGCGCGAGGCACCACTTGGGTCAATCGCGCACGCGACCTTGGGAGGATGATGATTTTATCGAAACAGAGGTTCGCCAATTCCTCTGTTAAGGCTGTCGCTTCGATCCATGCACGGGTCCACTTGGGATCCTAGATGATACTTTGATGATACGACCGTTTCCACGCTGCCAGAAAGGCTTCTGGGCTCTGTATCCTGCCTTCTTCCTCGCAGTCGGTCCGAGCGTGCGGCTTACGCCAGTGCGGCGACCGACGACGGTTCCTTGAGGCTCAACGACCTTAATGCCGAAGCGAAATGCTTCTTCCGGATCGATGCCTTTCAGAAGATATTTGCGGGCGGCGACGCTGTTGCGGACTTGCTCGATGTGGACTGTGCCATCCGGCGCGGGATCGTGGTTTTCCGCGCGTTTACGTGGTCCTCTTCCTTTGTGCTCCAAACTGGTGATCCAGCGCGGAACGAGGTTCTTGAATTCCTCAACCAGTTGCTCAGGCACATGGACCAGCCAATGCACATGGTTCTTCTCCCGGGCGTAAGCGTAATGTGGCGCTACGGAGAGACCCAGCTGCTCGCAACGAGTTCGCAACCAGCGGCAGAAGCGCTGATTTCTTAGCTCAGCGAAATGGTCTTGGCCGGTTTTGGTCCGATTCCACTGAATGGTCACCATCAAATTCAGCGCGACAGGTGCGCTCACATTCGACGGCGGACATCCGTTGCGGGACTGCCACCCTCCTTGAGGACGCGCATATCGGCACGCGTGATAGAGCGATCTTCCAGCTGCAACGCTAATAACGCGTGTCGTCTTCAATTTCGGCTGAGGCTCTGGCTGCATTGCGATCATCTCGTCGAGTTTGTTCCTGCGCGTCTACATACAGCTAGAAGGATGGTTCACTTCTAGATCCAAACGCCATGACAATGGCTGTCCCAGTCTAGGACAATCTTCCGATCAGATCGCAGCCCTGACGCAGTTGAGCGGCCACTTTTTGGGCACAACCTTCGCGATGTTCTGCCGGCAAACGGCGGCGAGCTTGAGCGCTACCGCGCCGAAAATGGATTTTCTTTCAGGCAGATGTGAGCAGTGAATCAGGAAGTTGGAGAGGAAAAATTCCAGCTTCGTGTTTCGAACACTCACCGCGGCGAAGCCGCAATGTAAGGAAATACGGAATGCATAACCTAACTTGCACAACACCCTACCTGCACAACGTGAATGCGATCCTGCGAGCAATCGAGGTGGAGTTTGCGGGGCGGGCCACGCGGCGCGGAAAAACGCTCGACGCGCTTGTCATGGGAGGCAACCGGCTGACTGACCGAGCACGGCACGACCTCGCCGAATACGCCTTCGGAGAGAACTGGGAACTGATCTATGTCGAGATAAGCCACGATCAGGCGGAAGACCCACTTTACCTCGAACTCACCTATTTCGAAACTTATGGCTCGATGGACACCATCGTCCACGAACGCGGCTCGATCTGGAAGGGTAGCGCGCGCTCCCAGCCGCGCCTCGTCTTCCCGGGCGGCAAGCAGATCACCGCAGATGCCAATGGTAGGATGCAGATCCGGGACGGCGAGCCCGCCTACCATGATGAAGGCTTCGACCTAGCCTACCATGATCTTTGCAAACGGGTCGCGAATTCCGATCGGGGCATGCCTGTCACGAGCTGGATCGACGAAACGCCGGTGATCTACGATTTCCAGACCCTACCACGGGCATTCGTCCCTGTAGACTGAAACGGATGAACAGCGTGAGGGGCGGCTGCCGCCGCTCCTCACGCGCGCCTGCGCGCGCGAAAACCCGACGAAGGGAGGGTTTTTTTGAATTAGGGGGTAGAGGGGAAAAGGCGGAGGCCGGGCCCGGCCCCGCGGCTTCGCCGTAAACTTGCGCGATTTAAGAAACAGTTAAAGGGAAGGAAAAAGTTTGCCTCTTCGGGCTGTTCGGGCCGTCAGCAGGGGGACGCAGAAAAAGGCCTGCGTCCCCCACGGCGCCGGAAGGCGCCCGCGGCGTCCGCCTAGGGCGGACGCGCCCGACGGGTTATCCGTTGGGCTTTTCCGTTCTTCCCTTTCGAATTCAACTTGAGCTCAAGCATGCGAAGCGCTCGTGATGTTCTGGTTTTCATTTCAAGAATTCCTTTGCGCCGGCGGCGTCTGGAAATTTTTTCCTTTCACCCGACGATTACAAAATCGTCGTCTGTCCAAAGAATCTGGAAACGGTCGCTATTGCGCCGTGCGGGGTGCCCGGAGGGTCACCCGGCGAAGGGCCGCCCTGCCGGGCGGCGCCTTCCCGGGCCGGGTTCGCGAATGCGAAGAGGTCCCTCAAAAGCGCGCCGCTGCAGCGGCTCAGTTTAGGGGAATCTCGCGTGCTCGAACTACCACGCGCCAGTATCCGTGCTGCGAATGCGGATGCAAAAAGGGGGCACATTCTCGCGCCCCCTCACTCAGATTTCTAATGCCTTCGCCGCGTGCCTTCGATGAAGCTCCAAGCGTGATAACTTGCAAGCAGGTTTCGCCGCACCCGAGGCCGGACAGCCCTGAAGAGCCAGTAGATCCAGGCAGCCTGCGCTTCGGCGCCGATCCGCGCAATGCGCTGCAACGGCGACGCCCGTGATGGTGGGACAATCAAGCGCCCGATGCCAGCAGCATCGGCGAGCATATCGTGCGGAACTAGCACGGCATAGCTCGCGACATGACCGATGCGCGGCAGGTGATCAACGAGATTGCCGGGAAATGGCTTGCCGATCATGTCGCTTGCCCGCTCGTGCGTTGGGACAGGCGCGTAGAATAACCCCCTAGTGTCAGGCGTGAACAACCGAGCGATATCGCAACGGATGCGCCGCGGATCGTATTTTGCACCGTAGCCGTGGGCATGAACGCTGAATGATGCTTCACCCCTCTCCTTGACGTCGATGACGAACGCGCCGAACCCGAAAGGGGCTGGCGGCGAAAGCGGGCCCGGTGGTGGCAGAAGCGATAGCGCGACAATGCGGCGTGGCATGGCACTACGATGGTGAGTTGTCATGGACTTGGTCCTTCAAAATGCGCAGCGGGCGGCCCTCTATCGGCGGCGCCCGCTGCCTGTTGCTGTCGTGATGATGAGGTGCGATTGCCGGCTACCTTTCCTCGAAAGGCTGATCGGCAAAACGGAGCCTGAGGAGATGCTCCGTAAGCGCTTGCGCGCCCTTGTCGCGCGCAAGCGCTCCCCAACTCTCCCATCTGTCGATCCGGTCAACCAGCCAGCGATAGAGCCGGTCGCGTTCGAAGCCTTGGGCAAAATCCATCGACCACAGCGTGCGGGCGAGCGGGACGTTGTTGCCGCTCGGAGGCCCGATCAACTTGATGGCCGGTTGTGGAACCATGTCATCGCGCACGAACCGCAACTCGAGCTTGCCGGCAAAGGCTTCGCACTGGGCCATGATCTGATCGCGCATCGCCGGGTTTCCGGCTACGTCAGGCCCGTCCGTGGCTCGAAACACCGGGAGCCCTAGCGGGATCGGTGCGGCTTGCCGCGAGCGCGTGCTTGCCAGCATGACCAGCACGGCTCGGCCCTCATGAGTCAGCTCGCCAGAGAGACCATGGGCTGAAAGTCCGAGGCCTTCGAGCCAGGGCCCGCAGAACTGGCGCGCGAGCTGCCAAGAGTTGGAGAACAGATCGATGACCTTCTCCTCGATGCCGATCACCCTCCTGTCGATGGCAACGAGGACCGAGAGGAGAACTTCAAGCGCGTGCTCGCGGTCGTGGTCCGAGGCGCTCGCCATGCCAAGGCGTGCGGTCCAGAAGTATTCGCGGACGCTCCGCCATTCGTTTCCTTCCTCGTCGTAGAGGGGCGGCCATTCGGTATCGTTGACCCGGCACCAATATCCCCACGGCAAATTCGGATTGCGACGCCGTTCGTATGGAATGCGCTCAGTCATGATCGCCTCCCGACTTGCCGAGCTTGGGCGCGGGTATGCCTAGCGCTGGCGGCGCCAGCGATCCGGTATGTCGATCCTCCAGCGCATTGAGCTTTGAAGCGAGGTTCGTTACCTCATGAAACATGTAGTCCATGTCACGATAGACCTGTCCTTCTTCGCGTTCGAGCGGCCGTTTGTGATTGGGAACGTAGTCTCCCGCCTGGTCGGCGCTGAACCCGAACCACCAGTTCGTGCGGTCGACATCGCCCGATATGTCGGACGTTCGCGGCGCCGAGCGCCGCGCAGACCTAGAGCTGTCGATCGTGACGTGGCAGACGCTCGTCTCCGGCGCTCCGCTTTCATCGCAGGCTTCTGCATAATCGATCGGGCCATGCACGTGGAGTCCTGCAGAGGCCGGAATGGCATCTGCGCTGTAACCCCAGAGAGGATGCTTGACACCTACCGCGACGAATCCCGACCAATGGCCGCCGAACTGGCGAAGCAGGATGCAATGCTTGCCGGTGCGGGCATCGATCCACGCCACCTTGTCAGGCTCGTCGCGCCATGGCCCGGGCGCTACAGGGTGTCTGGTAGTATGGATAAAGAGCTGTGCGGGCCTGATCTCGGTGTCGCCAATGGCGAGGCGCGCTGGCAAGGCAGGCAGGTTGGTGTTGGGATTGGCAGCCGCGAGGGCGCGGCGGGGCGGTGAATTCTTTCTGGGCATTTCAGATTCCTATCGAGCATAAAAAAATGCCGCTGACCCTGGTGGGAGAGCGGCTTGCTGGTGGCCTGCGTCGGTGCGGACCTGACATTGGCACACCGATGTTGTGTCGAGGCTGCGTGCCGTGCCTCGATTATTGCTATCCTCAGCTCATCTTTTCCTCCCCGTTTCCTGTTTCCATCACATCCCTCTCGCTCATGCTTCCGCCATTGGTGACGGGACTGCGCGATAGACAGCGCCCCTGAGCCCGCTGGCCGCCTTCTGGCCACGTGCCCAGGGGACGAACGTCCGGCGCACGAAGTCGCTGTCTGGCGCTGCCAGAACGGCCGAGGCGGCAAGGGCTATGATCGTGTCACCGCGTTGGCATTGAACCTGTCCGTGCGCCGCCAGATGTCGGACGGTCAGAATCGTCGTCGTCAGCACGTCAGCCCGCACCTGCTCTGCGACCGCGCCCCAATCCCCGCTCTCGCAAAGCAAGCCGATCGTTTTCGAGGGGCTCGGCTTCGCCGGGACGCTAACCGCTGCGGCCATTTCGGGAAGGTGCACGCTCGGTGCCTGGACGCAGGTCACGCGGCACAGGTCAAGCCTTTCACGTGCGTTCGGCGAGCCATCGATCAGCTGCGACGGAAGCTGCAAGTCGTGGGTCGTGGCGCAGCGCCGTAGGACAGCAAAATCGCGTGCTTCGCCGCCCCAGGTCGTGACGACGGCATCCGGGCTTGCCGCAAGCACTCCAAATAGCTCGCTGACGATGGCTTTCTCGTCGGTCGCCTCGGCGGTGCGGACGAACGGGCCTTCGATTTCGGGTGAGGTCTGCCCGGGCATGAATGAGATTTTCATCCAGCTAGTCGCCGCGACCTTGTGGAACGGCCAGCGGATCGCCTGCTCTGCGCCCTTCCCTTCGCAGGTCATATAGGCGTCGTGCGAAAGCCTGTCGTAAATGAACTCAAGATCGATGACGATCCAGCTTTTGGGTCTTTCGATGTGGTCCGATTGCGAGCGAGCAACGCTGGCGCGCGCCTCACGTTCGAGATTTGCTGCAAGGCGATCGAGATCGCTGCCGGCAATGATGGTATCTGTCATAAGTATTCCTTTCGGGCGCAGCGCCGCAGGAGCGACGGGACGCGATGCGTTTCCATTATCTTTGATCGTAGGCCGAAGGTGCCGCATTCAGCGGTGACGTTCGCAAGCGGTGATCGGACGCGTGGTCAGCGCTGGCAGGCCCATGCGATAGCCCCAAGCCTGCTCGTGTTCGGCCATCCCGGACTTGACCTCGATCTGCCAGAACCCCGCCGCTGGGTTCCAATGATAGCCGCGGGCGCGAAGCAGATCCTTTTTCGCATAGGGTGCGCGCTGGGCCTGCACCATGACCGTAGTGCGCGCAGAAGCTTCAAGGAGCCGTGCAAGATGCGTGCGGGCGGTGCTTTCGCCGGGTCCGCGCTGGCGATGCTGCAAGAGCCAGAACAATGCCCAAACATCGGCAGCAGCCCGGTGCGCCGCACTGAACCATCCTGCGTGGGCAAGGAGGACCGACTGCGAGCGACCTTCAAAGCCGAGTTTTAGCCAATCGATCTCGGAGCACGAACAGGCCCATGCACGGCCTGCAAGATTGGGATAGCGCCGCTCGATGAAAGCCAGATCGAATTTTGAATTGTGCGCAGCGATCAGGTCCGCCCTGTCGAGCAGTCCGAATGCGAAGGGGTCGTTAATTTCCCGGCCCTGCAGATGTTGCGCACCAAGGCCCGTCAGCAGCGTGATGCGCGGATCCAGTTCGCGACCTGGATCCTGCAGCCAGCTGAAGGGTCCGACATGGCCGATCACTTCGTTGTCTTCGTCGACGATGACCAGCATGATCGCAAGCTCAATGATGGTATCATGTTGCGGGTTGAGACCGCTGGTTTCCGTGTCTACGATGGCGATGCATTTGCCGTCGGGCAAAGAGCCCACGTCCGGCATCGATGAGTAAGGGTCGGGCACGCGTCGCAGCACGCGGTAGTCTGCATGGGTCGCGAGCTCCGTTGCCAGCACTTCGGTGTCTGGCGAAAGATGTTCTGTATCGATCATTTCGGTTTCTCCGTTTCGGTGAAACCGGCAAGGCGCGGAGACGCTCTCTTCGCATCTCCTTTTCCACCCCACCTGCCGGCTTCACCCGGCAGGCCAACCTGCAGCTGTTTCAGCAATTCAACTCGCCGCGTAGGAGCGGTCGGCTTTTCTCGATGCGGCGGCAAAGAAAGCGCGTATGCGCATGGCAGCGAAGAGGCGCGACGGAAGAAACGAGAATTGCTATCGGCCCTGCTGTCTGTTGCTCCGTTCCGCAATCCGTTGGCGACGCGCGAAGGCTTGATCGCTCTCGCCGTCCTTCTGGTAAAACGATCCCCGGTATGCTTCCGCAGCAAGGCCGGTAGTGCGGCGGAGCTGTTCCGCCTCTGTGTATGTCATGGTCTGGAATATCACGTGGCGATCGGTGCGCGCGCTCGTGCGCATCCATTCGTCTACGATAAAGGGGGCCAGTGAGTTCTCTTGATCAGTCCCCTCGCGCACCTGTCGCCACATCGCGATCTCGGGTCGAACGGCGAGATCGACTATCTTGCCCGGGTAATCTCCCTTGGCCGCTTCCCGCAGCTGGGCAATGAATGTAGCATCGTGACGCTGCCCCTCGACAAATTCGGCTGGCCAGCTGCCGTGGCTGTCCGGTATGACCAGCTTGTCTTCCCGGAGCTCGAATTCACCCGTGGCAAGACCCGTGAAGATCCATTGCCTCTTAGCCTCCTGAACCCGTCTAATTGCCTCCAAACGCTGTTGGATTTCTGGACGCACCAAAGCATGCGGCAAAGGAGCGAACTTTTTCAACAGTTCCTCGTCGTCGAGAAAGCGGACTCCGTCGACCGAGAAACGCGATACGGACAAGAGCATCCGATCGCAGTTCATCTCGGTTAGGAATCGATGGGCTATGGGGATTTTGGCCGCATTAGGTTTGCCTTCTCGGCTGTTTTCATCGTCACGCGCGTTGCGCCTACGGAAGTCCTGCAGCACCGGTGGAGTAAAACGGGCGCCCCGCTTTTCTCGCTCCTGTTGTTGGTGAAGCTCTTCGAGCGGTGCGGTATTTGCACTCTTTCGCTTCGGTCGGTCGAACCAAGCAGTGTCATAGATTACGTCAACACCCCGATGCTTCTTCACTCTCGATTTCGCCAGAAGCTTTTCGGCTTCCTTGGCCTGCTTTGAGTCGAGTGGAATTTGCATCTGTGCGGCCAACAAGAGCATTTCACGGCGGAAACTCGCC
The DNA here is from genome assembly GCA_950071875.1 of uncultured Erythrobacteraceae bacterium. Taxonomy (GTDB): domain Bacteria; phylum Pseudomonadota; class Alphaproteobacteria; order Sphingomonadales; family Sphingomonadaceae; genus Qipengyuania. Next base: position 8,943 of record CATMNW010000026.1, read on the forward strand.
GGGCCGACAATCTTTACTCTTCCGAACTTCTCGTGAGCACGGCGCAAGGCATCGATCTTTCCCTGGCGGTCGCCTGAATACACCGCGATAAAGTTTGCAGTTTCGACGAATGCAATCTCGTCGTTCAGCCGGTAGGTCCGGCTGTGGTCCGATTGTTCGATCGAGTAGCGCTTCGTCCAGTCGCCCGATCTCTCATCATGATCGAGAAAGCACTCTCGGGATTCACCCCATAAGACCGTGGTGGCGGGTTCGGTTTTCGGCCGCGGTCCCTTGCGTTTGCGTCCGGCCTCCCGGTCAAAGGACAAATGCAGTTCGCGCAGAATCTTCTCTGCCTCCTCCCGGCTCGCTTTCTCCCGCTTCTGCTGCAAATTATGTTGACGCCGTTTTTCATCGCGCGACTTCATTTTCTCGCGCGCCTTCTTTGCGTCCGCACGCTGTCCCCTAATCACCTCATGCCTGTCTCTCAGCGCTCGCTCGAATTCCTCCAACTCGCTGTCGATCTGCGCTTGCCGCTCAGCCTGCTCCGCGAGGTCGATATCACGTGAGAAATCGTGCCCGAAGTCGTGCCCCATCTTTCGATAGGCAGGAGCGACGAACGAACGAACGCGGATGTCACTTGCCGGCGCTTCGTAGGGACACTTGCCCAGCTTGTTGCAAAGGCGCTTGTAGCCTGCATTCACATCGCTGGCGGGGATGCGATCGTCACTCTTGTCCAAGACCCCGTTTGCGACCAGATGACCGCCCGCAATTTCGCCTTTTACCCGATAAGGTTCGTAGCGAATGCCGACACGGGCGAGACCGCGGTGCCATTCGTCCCAGCTCTTCGCCTGCCGGCTCACCGCACGCGCCAGCAGCGTGATGGCTTTTGGATTGGGAAGCGCTTGGCCGACATAGGCGTCGGAGGGGGCAAGAACTTCGGCATCGAACTCGGCCTGTTCTGCTTCGACCGCTTTGAACGCACCGCGGTTGATGATGTCGCCGTTCGGCTCTGCGATTCGGAAGCCACTCCAAGTATGATAGACGCCTGTTTCGTCGGCTACGTATCGGCGGTTGGGTTCGGGCTGCAGATTATCCTGTGCCTCGCAGATGGCCAAGGCGATGTGCAGTGCCTCGATTTCCTTCCCCTGCCCCCATTCGCCGACCTTGCCCGACTTGGCATCGGCAGTGCAGACGGCGAGGTGAAAATGGCCAAAGCGCGTGTCACCATGGTTCGAATAAATCATGGGCTTGTTTTCGGCTCGCAGCAGGCGGCGAAAAATATCCCTGTGACGAGCCGCCATCTCATTGGTTACGGGCTCGTCTCCGTAGGCGACAACGATCTGCCGCAATGACGTCTTTCCGGACGCTGCGACGCGATAGGCAAATTCAAGCGCCTGATCCTGCTCAGTGCCCTCTTCGAGATTGAAAATCGCCGCGTCGAGAACGCGCGTATCGTCGCCCCGATCATCGGGGCCATATGAACCGATATTACTGGCCTCACGGACAAGCGTGGCTTCATCCTGGTCCAGTTCCAAACCAAGGACATATTTGGCTACCGCCCAACCGGCGAACAGCGCCCTGCGGTCGCCACTCGAGATAGTCGCGATATCCTTGAAAAGATGCGCGTAGGAAATGCTCTTAGCGATCATCGGCCTTTCCTCGGCACAATTTCCTTTGCCGGGTATCGCTTGAGCATTTCACTCATGTGCTTTTGGCCCAGTTCGCCGGCCCGTTCGCCAAGCGTATTTGCCTGCGTCTCTATTCTATCCGCGCTGGCCCGAAGCTGCGTCGCAAGCTCGCGTAAATCTTCGAATGTCGCCCGGTTGCTTTCAGTGTCGACATCTGAAGCAGACAAGGTCTGGAAACCTGTCGCAGAATTTTGGAGGGCGATGCTAACTTCCCTAAGCCCCTCAGCGCTGTCACGCAGATTACGGACAGACTGGTAAACACCGCCGATGGCTGCGTAAGTGGGGTCGTAAACACCTCCCCGGGTCAACCCGCGATCTCTCAGGAAAGCGGAGAAACTAAGCCGGCCCTTCTGTTTAACAATATCTGCCTTTTCTGCCTCGTTGACAAAAACCTTGATGAAGAGATCACGTCGATCTTTCGGAAAAGGATTACCTGGCTCCGCTTTTAACTCGGAATTAGACTTCGAAGATCGCTGGGTCATATTCCTGCACTTCCCTTCGCAAGGACGGCACGAAGCGTAGCGACACGACGCCCCATGGAACGGGACCCGTTCCCATCCTGCTTATTGCTACACCCTTCAAATAGCGTGCCGTATGGTGCTGAATCACGCATCGGCATCGAGCCCCAGTTTGGCGAAGGCTTCCCGGATGTCTTGGCTTGTCGAGTCCTGGCGAGACAATGCATCTGATAGCTGAGCTCTGTCGGCAGCGAGCGCACTGGCCCGACGTTCGATCTCTTTGCCGGGCTCCTTGTAGTATATCGCGAAAAGGAAGCTCCGAACCTTGTCGCCTTCAACGGATTTGATGTGCCCGGTTCGAAGGGTGATCAGAGGATCGTCCCCTTTATCCGAACCACCCTCGCCGGCCGCTCTGGCGTAGTCGTCAAACGAGGGCACGTCTTCGCTTTCGGAACCGGCTCGAAGAGAAGCGAGAGCGGCGTCGAACTTGTCAACCGAGCCTTCAATTTGGGACTCTTCGGCTGGCCTCTTGCCCCTCTCGGTGGGACCTTCATTCGTGTCGATCTGACCTTCGCTTTTGCCTGTTGCCGCAGCCAAGATTGACGAGCTGCTCTCCCGTGGTTCCGCCGTCTGGGCCTCTTTCGAACCCAAACTAATTCGAGCTGAGGTGCCCTCGAAAAGATCCCTTCGCGGGTTTGCATCAGCCTCGAACTCAGATCCTTGCACAGCCTCACCGATCACCTCTGGCGGCGGCTTCTGACCGACTTTCTTGGGCCCGGTCGGCACCACCTGCTCCTGCGCTTTCGAGGCCGCCAGCACCTGATATCCATCGCGAGCTGACCAGCGGAACCAGTTGCGCTGCAGCCAGGCGATCCGCTCCGCCAACAGGTTGACGTCGTTGCTGGCCAGGCCATTCCCTGTCGCCAGCTTTCGCGCCAGGATCGCGCCCTTGACCGGGGCCGGAGGATTGGCTTTGCGTTGCTCCGCAGTCTTGCCCGATGCTGGCCACCCAGCAGCTCGAAGCTCTTGGCATACGAGCCCATCGAACCTTTCGGTTCGCGGACAAAGCAGAACTGGCGGATCGGGGTCCAGCCCTGAGATGAGCGTTGGTAAGGCATCCATTTGGCGACGATGGAAAGCCGTTCTTCCGCGTTCATTTTTTGAGGACATTCTAAGGCACTCCGTGGGATTCTAAGTGCCTTTTAGGATGATTTCCGAACTATCCCAACGCGGGTCGGAAAGTCTCCGCGATCATGCCCGTTCTACGCCGCATACTTCCCCTCGCCTGTCCGGCGCGCCAGCCCGACACCTGCCAAGGCATCGAGGACGGGCCGAATGGTCGCAGCCCGCTTGCCCTTAAAGGCACGCGCGATGTCCTGCGCTGCGAGGGGTTCTGGAGAACTGGATAATATGGACTGCACAGCGCCGATCTGCGCTGGCAGGTCCTTGGGCCAAGTAATGATATTGTCAGGCAGCGGGGCCGCAGTCTCGCCCAGATCCAGTCTTTCGTTGACGGGAGCCTGGTAGCCCGGATCTTGGAATTCGGGGCGGAGATATCGGATCAGACCGCGCGATTCCTCGGTGGCGCGTTCGCGGTTGAGCGCGACGAGGCGGGCGAGGATTTCTTCCTCCGGCAGGTCCGCTGGCCAACCGTAGGCTTCTGCCACGGCGGTATCGATTGCATCGTGATGGCGGCGGATCAGAGTAACCAGGCCGCGGTCGTGAATGTCGCGTTCGGTGTCGGACAGCGCGCGGCCAGCGCGCAAGGCATCGAGCACATTATAAAGCTTGGTAAGGGTCAGATCATCGTGCTGGGCGAGCACACGCTTGCGTAACGCATCGAGCGCTTCCGCCTCGTTGCGGACCTTGCTTACAAGCGGATCGGGCACGTCGGCCGGAAATGGGAATGGGTCGAAGCAACGCGATTTTACATATACCGGGTCGTTTCCCATGCCCAGCCATCCCCCGCTGGCGAGCGCCCATGGGATATGAAAGCGGCTAGACAACACACCGAGGTTAAACGCATCAGCCGAGGCTATTGCGATAAGCTTATTGTCTGGAACAGTCCCATTCGGGAGGAATTGGAACACACGGTGCTTGGCCGTCTCTACGGTGGCAATGTAGCGTTCGCACCCGTGTAAAGCCTTGCGAATCTCGCTGCGCTGCTCTCCGAATAGCCACCAATTTTCTCGATAAGATGCTCGGTTATTAGCATCGCGGTGCGGCTTCACTTCCTCATGGATATGTTGCCATATTGAGGGGTGCCGCTCACGCAGCTCTGTTTCGCTAAGGCCGTAGGTGTCGATGACCATGACACCGCGCGGGCGAGCCATCAGGTCCTTGCCATTACGGTATTCGAAAATCACTTGCGGCTCGTTACCGATACCCGAACGGATACGCGGTTTATCCTCACTTTGTCCGCCCACAATATTAATCGAATAGGGGTCGAGACGCTCAGCTTGCTCCGGTGCGACGATGAAGCCGGAGCCGTGCAGCTTCACGCCGGGCGAACAAAGTTCATCATTCGCCTTCAGCGTAACCGCCTTGGTCACATCCGCTCCGACCCGCAGATCCGGACCGATACGGCCCGTTTCCTCTGTGAACAGAATGGTGTCGGGCGCACCGCTCTCGTCAATTACCCTGCGCAGCAGGCCCTCACTCTGCTTGTTTGCGGGAACGCCAACGGTCATCGCGATGCGCACCGCAGCGCCATCTTTCTCGTCCACCCACGGGTGGTTGGGAATGGCATAGGTTAGGGTGACGCCCTTCTTGGCGTCGAGGTGTTTTGCAGTGACCCTGCGACTGAAGACCTGCGTGATGGAATTGGTGGTGACGAAGCCAAAGCGACGGGCATTGTCGGCGCGAACTGCGTTGGCCGCGCGGTCCCACCAATGCATGACGAAATCCGCGCTTTCGGGCACGTCGGACACCTTGAATAGGGCATCGAAATAGCCGTCGCCGAGCCTCTCGCGCACGTCCTTTCCACCGATAAATGGCGGGTTGCCGACGATAAAATCCGCCTTGGGCCATTTGGCCGCTCTGGGATTCGGATAGAGCCAGCTTTCCACGCGCGCAGTTTCATCCGGCACCGGCTTACCGGTAACCGGATGGGACTTCGTCGTCTCGCCGTCCCAGCGGGAAATGGGCCGGTTTTCTTCGTCCCGCTCGAGCACTTTCTCGTCATACTCAATCAACGCATCGCGGTGTTCGATAGGGCGCAGGCCGGTAAGG
>CATMNW010000027.1 GCA_950071875.1 uncultured Erythrobacteraceae bacterium
CGAGTTCGCTCACGATCCCGGCAGTTTCGCATCCGGTGCGCGGCCATAAAGGGGGGCGAGGGTATCGGACAGCATCTCATCGGGCATGGATAGAGCGTGTGAAGCATCGGGCAGTCGCACAGGCCCCGCTTGCATCGCGCACAATTGCGCTAACTCTTCCGCCCTGCTTCCGGCAAGCACAGGCGCGAGTTCGGACGCGGCAGCCGCCTCGGGCCGCGCTGAAACGACGCCGGTGGCGGGAACTCCGCTTGCAGCGAAGGTCTGGACGAACCATTCGCCATGGCCGCCGTTCATGCACACGGTCACCGCGCTGGAGGTATTCGCCTGCGCCATGGCAGCGACCAGGCCGAGTGTCGGATACCCGCGAACCTTCGCGCCCCAGGCGATGCCCAACGCCCGAGCCGTTGCCAAACCTATTCGCACTCCGGTGAAGCTACCCGGACCAAGCGAAACGCGAATTTCACTAGATCGGCCCTTGTCGGGCAACTCGGCAACCATCGGGACCAACCGCTCGGCATGGCCTCGACCAAGTATCTCGTGCCGCGCGCCGATAAGGGCACTGCCCTCGAACAGCGCGACGGAACAGGCTTCGGTTGCGGTTTCTATCGCCAATATGCGCATGGCTGCGCACTGCCCGACGCCGGGCGTGGCTGCAAGTCAGTCTATACGGTTGAACTTGTCGAAATCGGGGCGCGGACTGCGATCGAAGATCGTGGTTTCATCGCCGTAACCGATTGCACAGATCCAGTCGGCGCGTTGACGCGGCTGATCGGCAAAGAAGTGGTTTGTAACCTTGTCGAGATCGACGCCTGACATGGGCCCGCAATCCAGACCCAGCGCACGCGCTGCAATCATCAGATACGCGCCTTGTAAGGCTGAATTGCGTTTAGCCCCTTGTTCGCGCCCATCTTCGTCGCCTTCGAACCAGCTTTTTGCGTCCGTATGCGGGAAGAGCCAGGGCAGTTCTTCGTGAAAGTCGATATCGTAGCCCACGATCACCACCACCGGCGCGGTCCGGATCTTCTCCTTGTTGCCGTCGTCCGCAAATTCGGCGAGCTTATCGCGCGATTCCTGCGATTTACACCATACGAACCGTCCCGGCTGCATATTGGCAGAGGTCGGTCCCATCTTCAGAAGTTCATGTATCGCGTGGATCTGATCTTCGCTAACCGGCTTATCGAGCCAGCCGTTATAGCTGCGCGCTTCGCGGAAGATGATGTCCAGGGCGTCGGCGGAAAGAGTATCGGGCAAGGTGTCGGTGTCCTTCGGTCGATTTGGGAGAAGTCAGGCTGCGCGGACTTCAACGACCTCGGGCACGTAATGTTTCAGCAGGCCTTCGATACCATGCTTCAACGTTGCCGTGGACGATGGGCAGCCCGAGCAGGCACCCTGCATCTGCAGGTGGACGATCCCGTCACGATACCCGCGATACTGGATATCCCCGCCATCGCCGGCCACGGCCGGCCTCACGCGGGTTTCGAGAAGATCGTTGATCTGCGCGATGATATCGGAATCCTCGTCGCGTTCCTCGACCAGCATTCCCTCCTCTTCGGGAGGTACGGAAATGCCTGCAGCCGAGCCTGGGGCGAACAGCGGGGCCTGCGACACGAAGTGATCCAGCAGGATAGCAAGGACCTGCGGTTTGAGATCGGTCCAGTTTACGCCGGGTGCCGCGGTCACGGTGACGAAATCCGTGCCGAAGAACACGTTAACGACCTCGCCCGTGTCGAAAATGGCCTGTGCAAGCGGGCTGGCTTCGGCTGCTTCGGGGGTGGCAAATTCGCGCGTGCCTTGCCCCATGACCTGCTGGCCGGGAAGGAACTTGAGGCTGGCGGGGTTGGGTGTGGTTTCGGTCTCTATGAACATGCTTCGCGATGTAGGGATCGCACCACCCAGCGGCAAGGAAGGAACGCTTGTCGGCCAAACATTCACCTAGCCTTCACGCTGGTCCGCCCTATATGCCGGACATGACCCAGTTTTTGCGTGCCGCCCGGCGTTTCGCGCTAGTCCTTCCTGCCACCTTGCTCGTCCCGCAGCCGTTGCTGGCGCAAGACCCGGCACCTGCATCGCCGCAGTACCTTACGCCCGAGGGGGAGACGCCGTGGATCTACGAAGGCAGCGACGTACCCCGCGATGAAGAATGGACCTTCGGAGAACTACCGAACGGGCTGCGTTACGCGGTAAGAAAGAACGGTGTTCCGCCCGATCAAGTGTCTGTTCGCGTACGGATCGATGCAGGTTCCTTACACGAACAAGAATCCGAGCGTGGCTACGCACACCTGCTTGAACACCTCCTGTTTCGCGAAAGCAAATACCTCAAGGTCGGCGAAGCTATTCCGACGTGGCAGCGTCTCGGCGCGACTTTCGGGAGCGATACCAACGCGCATACCAGCCCGACCGAGACGGTTTTCAAACTCGACCTGCCCAACATCGACCAAGGCAAATTGTCCGAGAGCATGAAACTGCTGTCGGGCATGGTCCGTTCGCCCGTTCTTACCGATGCGAATGTCAAAGCCGAAGTGCCGATCGTCCTTGCTGAAAAGCGCGAGCGCGGCGGTGCTGCAGAGCGGGCCGGCAACGGTAGCCGCGAGATCCTGTTCGCAGGCCAGCGCCTCGCTGACCGTGTCCCGATCGGGACAGTGGAAACGCTGACTGCGGCTACTGGCAGCAGTGTCGATGCCTTCCACAAGCGTTGGTACCGGCCCGAGAATGTGGTGGTCGTCGCCGCGGGCGATATCGATCCCATGCAACTGGCGGCCGAGATCGAGAAATGGTTCGGCGACTGGCAAGGCGAGGGGGCTCTGACGCCCGCACCCGACTTTGGCGATCCGGTTGCGCCGGCAGGCGCTGATGAGAGCAATCCCGTTGGCGAAACTGGCGTGATCGTCGAAGCCGACCTTCCGCGCGCATTCACTTATGCCGTGATGCGGCCATGGCGTCCGGTTCTCGACACGGTTGCTTATAACGAAGGGCTGCTTCGCGATGCATTGGCACAGGCGCTGATCAACCGTCGGCTGGAAGCTCGTGCAAGGGCAGGCGGCAGCTATCTCTACGCTCAGGTATCGCAAGATGATGTCAGCCGTTCTGCCGACATGACCTTTGTCAATTTCGCACCACTGTCGAATGACTGGAAAACTGCTTTGACCGATGTTCGCGCGGTCATTGCCGATGCATTGGCTACGCCACCCACGCAGGAAGAAATCGACCGCGAACTGGCCGAGTTCGAGATCGTCTTCAAAAGCCAGGTGGAACAGCGCCGCGTACTGCCGGGCCCGAGGCTGGCCGACGACATCGTGAACGCCGTGGACATTCGCGAGGCTGTTGCCGCGCCCGAAACCGTACTCATGGTGTTCAACTCGATGCGTGAGACGGTAACCCCCGAAATTATCCTGGAACACACGCGCGAGTTGTTTTCCGGTGATGTGATCCGCTCCGCCTATGTCACCCCCGCTTCGGGTGAGGCCACGGAAGAGGCAATCAGGGATGCGCTGCAGGAAAAGGTCGAGGCCGATGGCAATTCGCGTATCGCGGCGCAGGCTATTTCCTTCGACGATTTGCCACCGATAGGTGAACCGGGAGAAATTACCGCGCAAGCGCCGCTGGGTGTGCTTGATATCGAACAGGTCGAATTCGCCAACGGCGTGAAGGCTATCTTGTGGGCCAACGAAGCCGAACCGGGGCGTGTATCGGTCAAGGTCCGTTTCGGTGCCGGTTTCCGCTCGCTGGAAGAGGATGAGTCGGTCTACGCCAATCTCGGATACACGGCCCTGATCGGTTCGGGCATCGGCGATCTTGGTCAGGAAGAGCTCGACCGCCTGTCTACCGGGCGCAAGTTCGGTTTCGATTTCCAGACGGGCGATGGCGCTTTCACATTCTTTGCGCAGACCCGTGAAGCCGACCTCGAAGAACAGCTCTATCTGTTCGCAGCCAAACTGGCGATGCCCGGCTGGGATCCGAACCCGGTGATGCGCGCGAAGGCAGCAGGCAAGCTGGCCTATGAAAGTTATGCCGCCAGCCCCAGCGGGGTCCTGCAGCGCGATCTTGAATTCCTCCTCCGGGATAGCGACCCCCGGTTTAAGACGCCGACCCCCGAAATGTTTGACAGTGCAACGCCCGAAGGTTTCCGAGAAGTCTGGGAACCTTTGCTGAAGCAGGGTCCGGTCGAAGTGCTGGTGTTCGGGGAGTTCGACAAGGCGGCCACGATCGAAGCGCTGCGCAAGACCTTTGGCGCCTTGTCGCCGCGCACCGCGCCGGGGGATGCAGTACTATCCCGTCCGATCTCCTTCCCGGATAGCACCGAAACGGTAGTTCGATACCACCGGGGTGATGCCAATCAGGCAGCAGCCGTTATCGCCTGGCCAAGCGGGGCAGGGGTCGAAAACCTGCGGGAGTCGCGCCGTCTCGACGTGCTGGCCTCGATATTCAACAATCGGCTCATGGACGCCATGCGCGAACATGCCGGGGCAAGTTATTCGCCCGTCGTGAGGTCGGACTGGCCGAGCGATGTCGATAGCGGCGGGCGGATCGTCGCGCTGGCCCAGCTCAGGCCGCAGGATGTGCCGGTGTTTTTCGCCGAAGCGGAACGGATCAGTGCTGAACTTGCCAGCACCCCGATCGATCAGGATGAATATAATCGGGTCGTCGAACCGCTGAAGCAGTACGTCAGCCGCGCCTCGACCGGCAATCTGTTCTGGCTTTACGAGCTGGAGAATGCGACCGTCGATCCGCGCAGCGTCGGTTTGCTACGGTATATGCTGGCCGACTATACACAGACGCCGCCTTCGGAACTCCAGGCACTTGCGCAGAAATACTTTAGCGCCCGCGACGGATGGAAGCTGGCTGTGATCCCGCAAGGTCAGGAAGTGGCGACTGCTGCGGGTGAAGGCGTAGAAGTGGCGGGAAACTGAGAAACGCAGCGTTACGCAACGCGCCTTTAACAAGGCCAAGCAAATGCTGCTTGCGACTTGGACCGCGTTCGTCTGGTTTAGACGTGAACTCTGGCGCCCTTTGACGCGCCGTTAACGGAAGAAAAAATGGCGACGAATTGGGCACCCGATAGCTGGCAGGGACACGAGGCACGGCACCTGCCGACCTATCCCGATGCAGAAGCTCTCGACGCGGCGACGACTTCGCTCGAAACGCATCCGCCGCTCGTGTTTGCTGGCGAAGCGCGGGCGTTGAAGGCCGATCTGGCCGATGTCGCCGAAGGCCGCGCCTTCCTGCTTCAGGGCGGGGATTGCGCCGAAAGTTTCGCCGAATTCCATCCGAACAATATCCGCGACACCTTCCGCGTTCTGCTGCAAATGGCGGTCGTCATGACCTTCGCCAGCAAGAAGCCTGTGGTGAAGGTTGGCCGGATGGCGGGCCAGTTTGCCAAGCCGCGCAGCTCCGACACGGAAACGCAGGGTGATGTCACGCTGCCGAGCTATTTCGGTGACAATATCAACGGCATCGATTTTGCCGAGGCAAGCAGGACCAATGATCCGCAGCGCATGGTGCGGGCTTATTCGCAGGCGGCAGCAACCCTGAACCTGCTGCGTGCCTTTGCGACCGGTGGCTACGCGAACCTGCGTCAGGTCCACCAGTGGACGCTGGACTTCATGGGCCGCAGCCCCTGGGCGGACAAATTTTCCGATATTGCCGACCGCATTGGGGAAGCGCTCGATTTCATGGAAGCATGCGGGGTAAATCCCGAAACGCTGCCACAATTGCAGCGCACCAGTTTCTACACGAGTCACGAAGCATTGCTGCTTCCATACGAACAGGCACTCACGCGGCGAGACAGCCTGACGGGCGACTGGTACGATACCAGCGCTCACATGGTGTGGATCGGTGATCGCACCCGTTTCGATGGCAGCGCCCATGTCGAATTCTGCCGTGGAATAGGCAATCCGCTGGGCATGAAATGCGGACCCAGCCTTGAAACAGACGCAATGCTGCGGCTGCTCGACACGCTCAATCCTGCGCGCGAACCGGGCCGCATCACGTTGATCAGCCGGTTTGGTCACGACAAGGTCGAAGACGGTTTGCCGCGTCTTGTTCGCGCAGTTAAGGCTGAAGGTCATCCGGTCGTGTGGAGCTGCGATCCGATGCATGGAAATGTCGTCAAGTCCGACAGCGGCTACAAGACGCGGCCCTTCGACCGCATCCTTTCGGAAGTGAAGGGCTTCTTCGCCGTGCACCGGGCGGAAGGTACGCATCCGGGCGGTATACATGTCGAAATGACCGGGCAGGATGTGACCGAGTGTGTAGGCGGGGCAGTCGCCATCACCGATGAGGCGCTGAAGGACCGTTACCACACGCATTGTGATCCTCGCCTCAACGCGGCCCAGTCGCTCGAACTTGCGTTCCTGATCGCCGAAATGCTGAACGAGGAACAGAGTGTCCGACAGGCTGATGCGGCCTAAGTAAAATAGCGTAGCCGCCGACTACGCAAATTTGCGGTTAATGCGTCTAGCAGGACCCTTCTTTCGCGGAGGTTTCATGCGCAAGCGCTGGTTCGACGGAGTGGTGGTAGTGGCCAGCTGGTCGCTGGTTGCCGTGCCGGCTGTCATGCTGCTGCGCGGCACCACGCACCAGATCGAGCAATGGCTCGTGATTGCCACCATCGCACCCTTGCTCGGCCTGCTCAGCCAGCACTACGCCATTTCCATGCGACTGGAAAAACGGAACCGCTCGCTCACGGACAAGCTTACCCAGCTCGAACTGACCGAAGAACTGGCCGGCGTCGGGCGATGGAGCATCGACATGTCCACGCTCGAGCATCGTTGGTCGGAAGAAGTCTGTCGCCTTCTTGGTATTGAATCCAGCTGCACCCCGGACAGGAAAACACTTTCACGACATTTGCCGAATGGGCTGCGCCAGTTGCATCTCGCGCTGGAAGCGCATTCCGAAGATCGTGAACCGTATGCGATCGAATTCGAAGTCGAACACGTGGAGCACGGCACACGCATCCTGCGCGCCCGTGCCCGGAACGAATACGACATGAGAAACGAGATAGCGCAGGTTTTCATGGTGGTGCGCGATATTTCGGACGAATATTCGCTGGTCGAAACAATCGAGCGCGAACGCATAGCAGCCGAAGCGCGCGCGCAAGAAGCGACCAGGCTTGCCAATACCGACCCCCTGACCGGTCTGAGCAACCGGCGGATGGCGATGCAGGAGCTCGATCGGGCAATCTTCGAAAGCCGTACCTCGGGGCAGACTGTGTCGCTCGTTGTATTCGATATCGATCACTTCAAGGAAGTGAACGACAAGCACGGGCACCAGACTGGCGACAAGGTGATTGCTGCTGTCGCGGGTATCGCCAAACGGCGCGCGCGTGAGAATGACGTGGTATCTCGGATCGGTGGCGAGGAATTTACCTGGCTAATCCCCGCTGTCGACGCAACGCGCGTGGCGAAGTTATCGGAGCAGCTCCGGCTTGCGGTTCAGATGGAAACCATTTCCGCCCCACTACCGTCCGTAACGGTAAGCATTGGCCACGCCACCCTGGAGCCCGGGGATACCAGTCTCTTGCTGTTCTCCCGGGCGGATGAGGCGCTTTACAAGGCCAAGCGGGCCGGACGCAATCGCGTGGCACTAGCCGCCTGAAGTCTTGGCAGTTCGCCAAAATTGATTGTTTCGCCAAGAGAAATTGCCAAACGGCCTTCAAATCTGCAGCCCGATGCTCCATGTTCCGTAGCGGCTAACGCTTCCGGATAGCTGCAAGGGGAGGGGACCAGCGATGCCCCACGTTCAGCAACAGCATGATTTCGCCCTCGGGGAGGACCTTGAGCGGCGCTATGCGCAGGTTCGTTCCCTGTCACAGGCCTTGGCCGAACCGCTAAGCGATGCCGATGCGACTCTCCAGTCGATGGAAGATGCCAGCCCTGCGAAATGGCATCTCGCGCATACGACCTGGTTCTGGGAAACCTTCCTGCTGCGCGACCATGCGGGCGGATATGCCCTGTATGACGACGACTGGCCTTTTGTCTTCAATTCCTATTACGAAGCCGAAGGAGAACGAATAGCGCGGTTTTCCCGTGGATTACTCTCCCGGCCGACGTTGGAAGACATCCTTCACTGGCGATCGCATGTCGATGCAGCAATGGCCCCCTTGTTCGAGCGCGAGGATCTTGCGGCCCTGATCGAACTGGGTTTGAGCCATGAGCAGCAGCACCAGGAACTGCTGCTGACCGATATCAAGCACGCCCTGTTCCAGAATCCGCTCGGTGTAGCGATGTGGGAGGGAAGCGCGCATTCAGCGAATGTGTCGCCGAAAGGCTGGCACAGCCATCCCGGCGGAATTGCGCGCGTAGGCCATCAGGCGGACGGCTTCGCTTTCGATTGCGAAGGGCCCGCGCACCGTGTGTTGCTGGAACCATTTGCCATCGCATCGCGACTTGTGACGAATGGCGAATGGGCGCAATTCATCGCCGAGGGGGGTTACGAAACAGCCAGCCTGTGGCTTTCTGACGGTTGGGCCTGGGTGAACGAGAACGCGGTACGTTGTCCACTGTACTGGCGCGAGGACGAGCATTTCACTCACTCCGGCTGGCAGCCCCGCGACGCAGATGCGCCGGTCACCCATATCTCCTATTTCGAGGCGGATGCTTTTACCAGCTGGGCGGGTGCCCGCCTGCCTACCGAATTCGAATGGGAAGCGATTGCACGTGGCCAGGAAGGGCAAGGCCAGGCACATGATCCGCACGGTGGCAACCAGTTGGACGAGGCTGCTGCGCCCTTGCCAGAGGGAAGCGACGGACTGTTCGGCGACTGCTGGCAATTCACCCGATCTGCATATCTGCCTTATCCACGTTTCGAACCGGCAGAAGGTGCTGTCGGCGAATACAATGGCAAGTTCATGAGCGGACAGTTTGTCCTTAAAGGCGCAAGCTGCGCCACTCCGCGCGGTCACTCGCGCGCCAGTTACCGCAATTTCTTCTATCCGCATCAGCGCTGGCAATTCACCGGTCTGCGGTTGGCAAAGGACACCTGATGAAAGCCGACAACGGGATAGCACTCGTCGATAGGGATGAGCAGGGCATCGACCGCGCCTTTCGCGCAGATGTGCTCGCCGGGTTGCGCCAGCAGCAAAAGGCCATCCCCGCACGCTGGTTCTATGACGAAGAAGGCTCGCGCCTTTTCGAACAGATCACGCAGGTTGCCGAATATTATCCGACGCGATCCGAGACGGAAATTCTGGAGAAGCGCGGCACGGAGTTTGCCGATCGGATCGGCACAGGCAGGGCAGTCGTTGAATTTGGCTCGGGAAGTTCGGTCAAGACCCCACTTGTTCTCGGCGCAATCGATCCGGGCGCTTATGTCCCGCTCGATATTTCGGGCGATTTCCTGCGCGAGAGTGCGGCCGCGCTGGCCGAGAAATTTCCCGGACTTCCGGTTTATCCGGTAGAAGCCGATTTCATGCGCCGCGTGCAGTTGCCCGACGAAGTTCTGCCATTGAAAAAGCTGGGGTTCTTCCCCGGGTCGACTATCGGGAACATGGTTCCGCGCACCGCAGTCGATTTGTTGCGTTCAATGCGTGCTACTTTGGGCGCCGACGATGGCGAGCGGCCGATGCTGCTAATCGGCATGGATCTTGTTAAAGACTCCGAGGTCCTCGAAGCCGCCTATGACGATGCGGACGGTGTCACCGCGGCTTTCAACAAGAACCTTGCCGTTCGGATCAATCGCGAACTTGGCGGCACAATCCCGCTTGATGCGCTTGCCCACGAGGCGGTCTGGAACGATGATCTGGCTCGGGTCGAGATGCACCTGCGCGCCGAACGCGATATCACCTTCGAGGTTTCCGGCGAGCGTTTCTCGATGCGCGAAGGGCAAACGATCCACACAGAGAACAGCCACAAATTTACCCGGCGAAGCGCGAATACCTTGTTGCTGGCTGGTGGCTGGACGCCTGAAGCGCGATGGGTCGACAGTGGCAAACGGTTCTCCTTGATCCTCGCCCGGGCTACAGAACAGCGCGAAGCACCCTGACTTATTTGCGCGGGTTCATGGACGCGCCATAAGCGCGTTCCTATATTGCTGTTATGGAGCTCGAACCCGTTTTCAGTGCCGCTACCGACATGCTTCGCGCGATCCCGCGCAGCGAATTGCTGATTGCGGCAATCGCCGCCATGGTGCTGGGGTGGATCGGTGCCGCGGTTGCCAAGCGATCGGCGCTGGGCGGCATCCTGCGCATTGCCAGCTCTCTCGCCCTGGGCTTGATCCTGTTGACTGTCGTGTTGCAGCTGTCGCGGTTCGATCCGCGCTTCGATGTCGCAGTCCCGCAAATCGGCCTTCCCGAGCAAGTGGTGGATGGCGGGGAAACCCGCATCCCGTTATCGCCCGACGGCCATTTCTGGGTCCGTGCCAAGGTCAACGGCGTCGACGGCAATTTCATGATCGATACAGGTGCAACGCTGACTGCGATCTCTGCACCTTTGGCGGAACGCGCCGGTCTCGAGCCGCGCCGTGGAGGCATTCCGATAATGCTGGGTACTGCCAACGGCACGGTGCAGGCCCACGTCGCGACGGTCGACAGCCTGACCTTCGGTAACGTCAATGCCAGCGGCACCGATGCGGCCGTTGCCGAAAGCTTTGGCGATTTCAACGTCATCGGCATGAATGTCCTCGCCCGGCTCGGTTCGTGGCGGGTGGAGGACAATACGTTGATCCTCGTACCCAAAGCCGAAGATACGATTTCATGACAGCCGCTGTTTGACGCGAGGAATTCAGCCGCTATCGCATCGCGCGATGGATGGCACCAGACTGCTCCCCGAACCGCCGCCAATGCGCGACCTGCTGTTGGGTGGAGCCTTGGCCCTTTTTCTCGATTTCGATGGTACGCTGGTGGATATCGCCCCGCGACCGGGAGATATCCAGGTCCCCGATGACCTGCGTTCTAAATTGCACGGGCTACGCGATGTTCTGGACGGGCGGCTAGCGCTGGTGAGCGGACGGGGTCTTGATGATCTGGCGTCACATCTCGGTAGAGTGGATATTGCACGCGCCGGATCCCATGGTGCGTCACGTTTCCTGGCTGATGGCAACCGGCTGGGCGAAGAGCCGCAGGGGTTGTCGCAAGCTGCAGTTTCCGAATTGAAGGCCTATGCCGAAGAGCATGGGCTCTTCTACGAGACGAAGGCTCATGGCGGTGCGCTCCATTTTCGCGGCCAGCCCGATAAGCGCGGCCCCACGCTATCCTTCGCCGAAAACTTTGCGTCTACCCGCGATTTGTGCGTCACGAGCGGGAAAGGGGTAGCCGAACTGGTCCGGCCAGGCGCGACAAAAGCGGGGGCGGTCGAAGCGTTCATGGCGATTGCGCCTTTCAAGGACAGCAAGCCGATCTTCATTGGGGACGACGTGACCGATGAAGACGGATTTGCCGCAGTCGAAGCGCTTGGCGGATTCGGCATAGCGGTGGGCGAGCGGAAGAGCGAGCGGGCACGATACAAGCTCGACAACGTTGCTGCGGTGCACCATTGGTTGGAGATATGATGCAGTCGGATCTTGAACTTTCCCCGATCGGAAATTGCCAGGTCAGCGCGCTGGTCGACCGGGAAGGCGGCTTCGTTTGGGGGTGTGTCCCCCGTGTGGATGGCGATCCGGTCTTCTGTTCCCTGCTTAACGGCGATGTGCGTGATCGCGGGATCTGGCGTTTCGAACTTGAAGGACAGGCCAAGGCCAGCCAGCGATACGACCGTAACACTGCAATTCTGATCACCCGGTTGGAGAGTGACGACGGGAGCGCGGTCGAGATCCACGATTTCGCGCCGCGATATGAAACCTCTGGCCGCATGTATCGTCCGGTCGCCTATGCCCGGATCGTACGCCCCGTGGCTGGCGCCCCGCGTATGCGGGTCGTACTGGCTCCGATGCATGGTTATGGTGCCAATCTTTCTTCGACTACGAACGGCACTAACCACGTCAGGTATCTGATTGGGCCGCAAGCGCTGCGCCTTTCCACCGATGCGCCGGTTGGCTACGTGCTGGAAGGTCGCAGCTATCGCGTCGAAAGCGACCAGCATTTCTTCTTGGGTCCGGATGAACCCTTCGTCGGTAATATCCGCAGCGAGGTGCGCCGGATGGAAGCGATGACGGCGCGCTACTGGCGGCATTGGGTGCGAGGCCTGCATATCCCGCTGGAATGGCAGGAAGAGACGATACGCGCTGCCATCGCGCTCAAGCTTTGCCAGCACGAAGAAACCGGCGCTATCGTCGCGGCGCTGACCACTTCCATTCCCGAAGCCGCCAATAGCGAGCGGAACTGGGATTATCGCTATTGCTGGATCCGCGACAGTTATTACACGGTGCAGGCGCTGAACCGGCTGGGCGCACTGGATGTGCTGGAAAAGTATCTCGCCTATCTGCGGAACATCGTCGATCAGGCCCGTGGCGGGCAAATCCAGCCGCTCTATTCGGTGATGGGAGAAACCGAACTCCACGAGTTCGAGGCCGATCACCTTGCCGGATATCGAGGAATGGGGCCGGTCCGCGTCGGCAATGCCGCATACAAGCAGGTTCAATACGACTGTTACGGCCAGATTGTCATGCCGACAGCACAGGCCTTTTTCGACACGCGTCTGCTTCGCATGGCAGACGAGCGCGATTTCGTGCATCTGGAAGAGGTCGGCGAGGCGGCATGGGCCAAACATGACAAGCCTGATGCCGGCCTGTGGGAATTCCGCACGCGTCAGGAAGTGCATACATATTCCGCCGTCATGTGCTGGGCGGCATGCGACCGGCTTGCCAATGTCGCTGCACGCCTCGGAAAAGGCGACCGCGTGGTATTCTGGAAAGAGCGGGCCAATGCCATCCGGGCCAAGATCGAGAGCGAGGCCTGGAGCGAGGAGGGGCAGCATTATGGTGCCAGCTTCGAAAGCGATTACCTCGACGCAAGCCTGCTCCAGATGGTCGAATTGCGATATCTGAAACCAGACGAAGATCGGTTCCTGAAAACCTTTGCCGCCGTCGAACGCGATCTGCGGCGCGGCGATCACATGTTGCGTTATGCAGCAGAAGACGACTTCGGCGCGCCGGAAACGGCGTTCAATGTCTGCACGTTCTGGCTGATCGAGGCTCTCGGGCTTGTGGGTCGCCGCGAAGAAGCGCGCGAAATCTTCAGTTCGATGCTCAGCCATACGACGCAATCGGGAATGCTCAGCGAAGATCTCGATTATGAGACCGGCGAACTTTGGGGGAACTTCCCCCAGACATACTCGCTGGTAGGTATAATCAACTGCGCCGGTCTCTTGAGCAAACCCTGGAGCGAAGTCCGCTGACTTCCGATCCCCGCCTTGTCGTTATTTCCAACCGCGTTGCGGTCCCCAAGGCACGCGGTGCCGCCGGAGCACAAGGGGGGCTGGCCGGCGCACTGCATGCTGCCCTGAAATCACGCAAGGGCCTGTGGTTCGGCTGGTCCGGGCAGGAAAGCGAAAGCGGGCGCACCGGGAATATCGATACGCAAACGAGCGACGGCGTGACGACCGCGACGATCGATCTGTCACAGCGCGATATCGACGAATATTACAACGGATATGCGAACTCCACACTTTGGCCACTGTTCCACTATCGCCTCGATCTGGCCGAGTACGAACGGGAAACGGGCAAGGGCTATGAACGCGTCAACGAACGCTTTGCCGACCAGGTCGCGCCGCTGATCGAGCCCGACGATGCGGTCTGGGTGCACGATTACCAGCTCATGCTCCTGCCTGCGATGATACGGGAGGCTTACCCCGATGTGTCTATTGGTTTCTTCCTGCACATCCCCTTCCCTTCCTACGAGGTATTCCGTATTCTACCCTGGCGTAAGGAAATTCTGGAAGGCATCCTGGGTGCCGATCAGATTGGCTTCCACACTTTCGGCTACATGCGGCACTTCCTGAGCGCGGTCTACCGGATTTGCGGGTTTGAGCACCACTTCGGCATGCTGACTGTGGGGGACCGCCTGGTCAACGTCGATATGTTCCCTATGGGCATCGACTACGATAAATATGCCCACCCGGAACCCGCAAGCGAGGAGTCGGAAACCGCACAGAAAATCATTCAGCTCGCCAAGGAACAGAAACTCATCATTTCTATTGACCGGCTCGATTACTCCAAGGGCATCCCGCAGCGGGTACGAGCTTATGCCAACTTCCTGGAG
>CATMNW010000028.1 GCA_950071875.1 uncultured Erythrobacteraceae bacterium
TCGGAATTCCGTGGGGGCAGGCGGGTGCGGCGGGGGGATTGTTCGGTACGAAAATCGTGCTCAACGAATTCGTGGCCTTCATCAACCTGGGTGCGCTCGATGCAACGGTCCTTTCCGATCGCAGCCGCGCCATCGTGACCTTTGCGCTGTGCGGCTTCGCCAATTTCAGCTCCATCGCAATCCAGATGGCGGTAACCGGCGGGCTGGCGCCCAACCAGCGACCGGTGATTGCCAAGCTCGGCATTCGCGCGCTTGCCGCCGGAAGCCTGGCCAACCTGATGAGCGCGGCGCTGGCGGGACTCTTCCTGCCATATTAAAGAGCGGCCCACTATGACCGAATCGACTACCGAAATCGCCGTTGTGTCGCTGGCACAGCCACTGGACAGCATTGCCGAAGCACTGGGCCGCAGCTTCGAGGAATACGGCTTTGCCGTCATCCGCGATCACGGCATCCCGCACGAACTGATCGAACGCGCCGAAGCGATGTCGAAAGCCTTCTTCGCGCTGCCCGACGATGTGAAGCAGGCCTATCATATACCCGGCACCGGCGGCGCACGCGGATATACCCCCTTCGGCACGGAAAAGGCCAAGGATGCGAAGGTCCACGACCTGAAGGAATTCTGGCATGTCGGGCGCGAATTGCCCGAAGGCCACCCATTGTCCGAATTCATGGCCGACAACGTCTGGCCTGCCGAGGTCGACGGTTTCCGCGAAACCTTCAGCGAACTGTATGACGCTTTCGAAAAGGCCGGGGGGCGCGTTCTCGAAGGGATCGCCCTGCACCTGGGGCTGGACCGGAAGTTTTTCGAACCCACCGTCGAAGACGGCAATTCGGTAATGCGCCTGCTACGCTATCCGCCACTCGAAGGAGCGGAGGCGGAAGGCGCCATCCGGGCCGCTGCGCATGGCGACATCAATACGATCACGCTTTTGCTCGGTGCCGAAGAAGCGGGGCTCGAACTGCTGACCGCGCAGGGCGAATGGCTTGCCATCGATCCGCCGGAGGGCGCCCTGGTCGTTAACGTCGGCGATATGCTCGATCGCCTGACCAATGGCAGGCTGCGCTCGACCACCCACCGCGTCGTCAATCCGCGCGGAGAAGCCGCCTATCGTGCGCGCTATTCCATGCCGTTTTTCCTGCACTTCCGCCCGGATTACGTGATCGAGACCTTGCCGGGCTGCATTGATCCACAGCATCCGGATGATCACCCCGAAGCGATTTCGAGCCATGATTTCCTGATGCAGCGCCTTCGCGAAATCAACCTCGCCTGATTTGCTGCACTGCAGCGATAAAGGCGTGGCAAAAACGCCATAATGGCAATTTTTGGACGCAGTTGCAAAATTGCAACTGCAATAAAACGCTGATTTTCAGCCAATTTTTTGGACCTGACCGACATGCCGCGACACAAGTGTCACGGCTGTCTTGACTCTGTCACAAATCCATCGCTTTGGCGAAACGTGTCCCGCCTAGCGGGGGCTCACCTCTCTCCGCAATCCCGCATCAAGAGACTAAGGGGTCTACTCTGATGAAGTTCAAATATCTCCTGGCCGCATCGGTGGTCAGCACCGCCAGCGCAATGGTTGCCGCTCCGGCATCCGCGCAGTCGACCGGTTCGGTCGATTTCGACGAAAGCGTCATCATCGTTTCGGGCGCACGCAACACCGACGTCGGTGGCGTGGAAATCCCCGACACTCCGAAGGCCAAGCAGGTCCTCGACGAAGAAATCATCCGTCGCCAGCGCCCCGGCCAGACGGTCAACGATATCGTCAACCTGGTTCCGGGCGTCAGCTTCCAGAACAACGATCCCTGGGGTTCGTCGGGCGGTAGCTTCACCATCCGTGGCTTCGACGACAGCCGTATCTCGCAGACACTCGACGGCCTGCCGCTGAACGATTCGGGCAACTACGCGCTGTACACCAACCAGCAGGTTGACCCGGAAATCCTGGAAGAGATCAACGTCAACCTCGGTGTGACCGACGTCGACAGCCCGACCGCATCGGCAGTTGGTGGCACGATCAACATCCGCACCCGCGAGCCGAGCGACGACTTCGGCCTCACCACGACGCTGACCGTCGGCGACATCTTCGCCGAAGGCAATCCGTCGAGCGGCCGCGACCGCCTGTACATGCGCGGTTTCGCCATGATCGACACCGGCGACATCACCGGCATCGGCACCAAGGCGTTCGCCTCGGCCAGCTACGTGCGCTACAACAACCCGTTCAATAACTACGGCGTTGTCGACAAGCAGCAGTACAACGGCCGCATCTGGCAGGACCTCGGCAACAACGGTGACTTCGTCTCCGTCGCCGGTCACTACAACCAGAACCGCAACAACTTCTTCGGTTCGGTTCCGCTTCGTAACGATCCGACTCTCGAGCCGGGTTCGGGTTTCTTCAACCGCTTCCCGTTCACCAAGGAAGAGCGTTTCTACGAAATCAACTTCCCTTGCACGGTCGACGCGCCGACTCCGGGCGTTGCTGACGTGGACAACAACTGCGGTGCCGAATTCGACCGTCGTTACAACCCGTCGAACACCGGCAACATTCGCGGTTCGTCGCGCTTCACGCTGGCCGACGGCCTCATCCTGACGGTCGATCCGAGCTTCCAGTACGTCAAGGCCAACGGCGGCGGCGATGAAGAACTGCTCGAAGGTACCCGCACCTACAATGGTGTCGAATACACCGGCTTCCTACGCGGCGGTTATTACTTCGGTCGCGACCTTAACGGTGACGGCGATACGCTGGACGAAGTGACCGGCAACGATCCGAGCCAGACGCGCACCCGCCGCTATGGTGTGATCGCCAACCTCGCTTACGAAATCAGCGACAATCACCGCGTGCGTCTCAGCTACACCTATGACGATGCGAACCACCGTCAGACGGGCCAGACTTCGGTCGCGCTGAACAACGGCGAAATCGCTGACGTCTTCCCGATCAACAACCCCGAAATCACCGCAGACGGTTTCGCGCTGAACAAGCGTAACCGCCAGTCCTACGCGACGCTGCATCAGGTATCGGGCGAGTATCGCGGTACGTTTGGCGATTTCACGGCAGTCCTCGGCCTGCGTGCTCCGTTCTTCACGCGTGACCTGAACCAGATGTGCTACACCACCAGCGCATCGGGCTTCGTCGACTGCTTCGAGAACCAGGATCCGACCGCTTACGAAGCGGCCAATCCGAACGCAGCACCGCCGATCAACGTGGAATACGAATACGACAAGCTGCTGCCGAACGTCGGTGCGGTTTACGACTTCGGTAACGTGTCGGTGTTCGCCAACTACGCCAAGGGCCTTTCGGTCCCGGGTACGGACGAACTCTACGACTCGCTGTTCTTCTCGAACAAGACCACCGACTTCCAGCCGATCGAAGAAACGACCGACAGCTTCGACGTTGGTCTGCGTTTCCAGAGCGGTTCGATCCAGGCACAGCTTGCCGGTTGGTACACCCGCTACAAGAACCGCCGCGCAACGGCTTACGATCCGATCCTCGACGAAACGATCACTCGTAACCTCGGCGTTGTCGACAAGTACGGCATCGACGGTTCGATCGCCTGGTCGCCGACCAACAACACGCTGCTGTATTTCTTCGGTTCGATCAACGAATCGGAAATCAAGGAAGACGTCCAGCTCGACGTTGGTCAGTTCGCTGAAACGGCTGGCAAGCGTGAAAGCGGCGCCCCGACCTTTACCGTCGGTGCACGTGGACAGGTCAGCTTCGGTCCGGCCGAACTGGGTGTCCAGGTCAAGCACACTGGCAAGCGTTATGTGAACGACGAGAACGTCGCGCTCACGACCGGCTTCCCGGCAACGGTTGACGGTTACACGCTGGTCGATCTCGACCTGCGCATCCGTCTCGGCGAATACTTCAACGGCCGGGATGCAGCGCTTCAGTTCAACGTCACCAACCTGCTGGACGAACTCTACGTCGGCGGTTTCGGTGGTAGCCTGACGCGTGACGATCTGCCCTTCGTTCAGATCGGCGCTCCGCGTGCGGCCAGCGTCTCGCTGATCCTCGGCTACTAAAGCAAGATTGGTGTCGGGGCTTCGGCCCCGGCGCTGAAGATGAAGGGCGGCTCCCCCCGCGGGGGCCGCCCTTTTCTTTGGTCATGCGACCTCGAGCAGTTCCTGGGCGAGCCGCTGGCGCACTTCCTGTTCGACGCCCGAACGCAGGGCGCGTTCAAGCGCGGCTGCACGGGCGCCCAGATCCTCTTCGCCGAACATGCCCGCAGTCCCGGCCAGCTTGTGCATCGTGCGCGCAAGGTCTTCGATCTGCGCATTCTCCATCTTACCGGCTCGCACAGCCTCGGATACAGCGTCCAGCGCTTCACGGCGGCGTATCTGCCAGCGGTCCTGCAGGCCGGCACCAGCATTGCCCTGCTCGAACTGCGGAGGGCTATGTTCGACGATCCTCACCGGCAGCCAGCGCGCAAGGGCGAGTGCCAGATCCTCGAACACCAGTGGCTTGGCCAGATGCGCCTGCATCCCCGCATCTCGCGCTGCGGCGACATCTTCCGGGTAGGCATTGGCCGTAAGCGCCACGATCGGGAGGCGCTGGGCGCCGATTCCCTCCGACCGGATGGCGCGAGCGGCCGCGTAACCATCGCAGCCAGGCATCTGGATGTCCATCAGGACGAGGTCGTATGGTGCGCCCTGCGCATCCGCCTCGAGGACCATTTCGATCGCTTCTGCACCATCGTGTGCGATGGCCACGTTCTGGCCCAGTTCTTCGAGCATCGCGACCACAAGCAGGCGGTTTACATCATGATCCTCCGCCAGCAGCACCCGCCCCGGTGCCCGCAGGATGAGGTCCGGTACAGGATCCGCCACAGGTCTGGATACCGCTGTCCGACCATCCGGCAGTACGATCGGGATACGCAGCTTGAAGTTCGAACCCGACCCCGGAACCGATTCCACACTCAGGGATCCGCCGAGCAGTTCTGCAAGCTGTCGCGAAATACTCAGTCCAAGGCCGGTTCCGCCATAACGCCGGGTCGTCTCTCCCTCGGCCTGCTGGAAGGGATTGAAGATCTTGTCGAACCGGGACGGATCGATCCCGATGCCCGTGTCCTTCACCGAAACGGCAAACCAGTCACCATCGCGTTCGAGCGATACCGTAACACCGCCGTGTTCCGTGAATTTGACCGCGTTGCCGATCAGATTGGTAAGCACCTGGCGCAGGCGCAATTGATCGGTCATCAATTCTTCGGGAAGACCGGGTCCGGTCTTGAATTCGAGCGTGATGCCGGCGCGTTCGGCCTGCGCATCGTGCAGCAGCACGCAGTCCTCGGCAACGCGAACGACTTCGACCGCTTCCCGGCTGATCCTGAGCTTGCCGGATTCGATCTTGGATATGTCGAGAATATCGTTGAGCAGGAGCATCATCGAGCGCCCGGATCGCGCGATCAGGTCGGTATAATGTGCTGCCTCTGTTGGCAGGTTCTCACGTTGAAGCAGTTCTGCGAAGCCAAGAACGCCGTTCATGGGCGTGCGTATCTCATGGCTCATGTTCGCGAGGAATTCCGCTTTGGCACGGGCTGCATGTTCGGCATGGCGGGTGGCATTTTTCAGCCGCGCTTCGAGCGCGACACGGCTCGTCACGTCGCGTGCGGATACGACGATACCAACCGGCTTGTCGCTATCGGCATGGAAAACGCCCGCGCAATCCGCCTCGATATATACAGGATCGCCATTCTCGTCATCAAGGTAGCGGCGATAGGTGAGACGCTGGTGGGTTTCCTCACCCTGCAGCAACTGTTCCTCCACACGCTCGACCTGTTCGCGCGCGTCGGGATGCAGCCGGTCGCTCGCCTTGCGTCCGATGAAATCGCTCGGCGGGCGGCCGAGAACCTGCATTGTGGAAGGCGAGGCGTAGGTGCAGATGCCTTCCGCATCGTAACGCAGCACCGCATCGGTAATGTTATCTGCAAGCAGCGATAGCTCTGCGGTCCGTTCGGAAAGCTCCCTCATCATCCGCTTGCGCGTCGCGAGGATGGCCGAAACCGGGAGGCCGACGAAAATCGCGCTGGCAAGGAATGCTTCCAGCACCAGCAGTTGGACGGAGTCCGAATATTGGAGCAGGTTGATCGGGCCCATACCCATGTCGGTGAGGACAAGGGCGATCGCAGCGACCTTTATGGTCGAAAATGCCGTTCCGAGGCTTCCGAGACGAAAAGCGTGCAGGACGACTATCGGCGGAACGAGGAACAGGAGCGGATAGCTCGTCTGTGCGAAAACCGCCAAGGTAAGGGATGTTCCGACCACGGTCAGTACCGACCATTCCAGCAGTTCGCGCCCTGTCGGTTTGCGCGCAGCGCGCAGCGCATCGATGGCAATGAGAGTGCTGGGGGCGATGATGAGCATGGCCAACGCGTCTGCGATCACCCACTTCATGGCACTGTCGAACCATGCTTGCCCCGAAAGACTGAGCACGCTCAGGACAAATGTGCCCGACGCCAGGGGAGCGAGAGCACCCGCCGCCATAGCGAAGCGGGACAGGTCCCCGATATCGTCCATTTGCGGAGCCCTGCTGCACCAGCGCCGCGTTACCGTCAGGGCGATTACGATCTCGATCGTATTCGCGGCAGAAAAGACAACCGCATGGAAAACCGCATCGCCAGCAGCCAGATTCGCCGCAAAATTCCCGGCGTAAAGTGCCATCAGAAGCACCGGTTCGCTGGGAGGTTTGAACCTCAGCAGCAGGGCAACTGCGAGAGCATTGGGAAGCCACAGGGCGGCAATCCGGCCGTCGCCGCGCGCCAGTTCGATGCTGATATAGGCGAGAATACCGAACAGAAGGCACCCGATCACGGGTCCGGCGAACGGGTTGTGTTGCAAGTTTCTGGCTAGGCTCGCACGCATGGTCGGCTTCGCTTTCGTCGCTTCTTGGCGCCCGGAATGTTCTCGTCAGGAACAGGCGAACCATGCGCCACGTTCTTTTTTCATGACCGAGCGGGGCACCAGCTTTTCGACCATGAAGAAACGACCCAATCCGTGGGTTATCGCGCTTATAGTCTTGATACATATAGGCATGTTCTACGTGCTGTTACGTAGCCTTGCGCCTTCGGCGGTAACCGGTGTCGAGAAAAGTGTGGTTTCCGCATTCACGGTTACGGTCACCACACCGCCACCTCCCGAAGCCGAGGAACCCGAACCGGAAGGTGCTCAAGGCGATCCCGGCAGGGAAGCGGTGCCCAAACCTGTCACGGCGCCGGAACCCCAGCTGCCGCGCCCCAGAACGACACCGGTCCCACGCGCTTCCTCGACCGGCACGGCCGACACATCGGGCGCGACGGAACAGGGTGAGGGCACAGGACGTGCCGGTGAGGGCGATAGGACCGGAAGCGGCAATGGCGGCGGCGGGCAGGGCGGCGGCGTAGTCGTGGAGCCGAGGCTGATACGATCAATCACCGACGCCAGCGCGTTTCCCGTACCGCCCGGCGGGCGTCAGGAGCGGATCGGCAAATCGGTTATCGTTCGATTGTCGGTTGGCGCGTCGGGACGGGTCGAGGGGTGCAGTATCTACCGCCCGAGCCCGTTTCCGGAGACCGATGCCGTGGTTTGCAGCCTGGCTTACGACCAGATCCGTTTTGAGCCTGCGCGCGATGCGAACGGGAATGCGGTACCGGCCACATTCTACTACCAGCAGCGCTTCTTCAACTGATGCGGGTCAAATCCGACCGAAGCTTTCCAGCATTTCGACCAGTTCATCCTTGCCATAAGGCTTGGTGAGAAGTCCGGACGCGCCGAGTTCCTCGAGCCGGTCCTGCATTTCGCCGTATCCGGTAGCAAGCCAGAAGGGGACACCCATCTCGCGCAGCTTCGCCGCGACCGGTTCGCTGTTTTCGGGGCCCAGATTGTAATCGAGGATGGCAAGTTGGGGGGTCGATTTGGCCAACGCATCGAGCGCGCTGGCGACCGAGCTTTCCACACGAACGGTACCTACGCCGAGTTCCGCCAGGCAGTCTTCGGCATCGAGCGCGATGATCATGCTATCTTCGACGAGCAACACGGTTTCGGGAATGGTTTCGAGCTCCTTCGCATCTGCGGCTTTGTTAGCGGCAGGTGCCTTTTCGTTTCCGCGACTACGCCACTGAACGAAGCGACCCGGGACGCAGAATGTGGCCTCCACGCCCTCGAGCCGGTATTCGATATTCGCCGTCCCCTTCAATTCGTAAGGGATCGATCGTTCGATGATCGTGCTGCCGAAACCCCGTCGCGTGGGAGGCTTTACCGGAGGGCCGCCCTGTTCTCGCCAGACGATCCGCAGATCGTCATGATCGTCGCGGTCGACCGATACTTCCAGCGTGCCCGCAGAGTCGCTGAGCGAGCCATATTTGGCGGAGTTGGTGATCATCTCGTGCATCACCAGGGCCAGAACCGTGTATGCCTCGGGGGAAACCATTGCCTCGGGACCGGAGATGGTCAGCCGGTCTTTCTTGGACGACAGATAGGCATTGGCTTCGGTTTCGATCAGCTCCGAAAACGGTGCATGCGACCAGTTGCTTCGGGTCAGGTTGTCGTGTGCCGATGCAAGCGAACTGACACGCCCCCCGATAATCTCGATGAATGTCTCGATATCCTTGGCGTCGTTCTTGGACTGGTTGATCAGGCCCCGGATCAAATTCAGGATGTTGCGCACGCGGTGGTTGAGTTCGGCGATCAGCAGCTCCTGCTGCTGCTGAGCCTTGGCGCGTTCTGTCATGGCATCGTCGGTCAGGCGCAGGATGATCTCGAGCAAGGTAACGCGCAGGGCTTCAGCGATGTCCTTTTCGCTTTCCGACCACTGTTCGGACCGGCCTTCCACGGTCTCCTGCCACGCTTCGAAGCTTTTTCGGGGCGTAATCCGGTCTCCATTCGGACCGGTTTCAACGGGTTTTTCCGGATTTCCGGCCCAAGTCACCTTTTGCGTCAGTGGCTTGCGCCACAGGATAAGATAATCCCGGGGGGTTCTTGAGACGGGAATAACCAGCGCCCCTGCTGCGCGATCCGCGAAACGGGCAGCCTTGGGCAGGCGTTCTGCGATTGCATCGCTCGCAAGAAGGCGACTGGTGGCGGCTCCGTTCAGGGTTTTCACGATGGCCCGGAACTCTTCCTCATTGGGGGCCATTCCGGTGGCTTCGTAAATATCTTCGACGAAGATGCTGGCGCCATCGTGCGGGATGATTTCCTGAACGATAGGCGCGATCATGGGCAGGCTGGAGGACAAAGGCGTTCCGGCAGCGATATCGCGCATCAGGCGGTCATGCACCTGCCTCCCGAGGTCGCGCCGTTCCGCGCTCAATCGCGAAAGGGTGCGGTCGAGGACCAGCGAAAACAGTTCCGAAAACAGTTCGGCTGCCGTGCGCTGCGAATAGGGGAGGTTCTTGGGGCCATAATGATGGCAGGCGAACAGTCCCCAGAGCTTGCCACCGACGATAATCGATATCGAAAGGGATGCGCCAACACCCATGTTCTGCAAGTATTCGATATGGATCGGCGAAACCGCGCGTAGCGTACTCATGCTGAGATCGAGCGGTTCGCCTTCCAGCGATACACCCGGCTCTATTGGTACCGGCTCGGCGTCGACGTCTGCGATGATGCGGAAGCGGTTGCGCACGTAAAGGGCACGCGCCTGGCTGGGGATATCGGACTTGGGATAGCGGAGGCCGTAAAAGGTCTCGAGGTCCTGACGTGCGGATTCGGCGATCACTTCGCCCGAAAGATCGCCATGGAAACGGTAGACCATGACGCGGTCGATCTGAAGCACATGGCGCAACTGGCGCGCGGCTTCTTCCGTAAGCGACGCGATATCGCTCTTCTGTTCCAACCGGGACATGATCGGCCGCAGGATTGCAAGCTGGCGGTTCAAATCGCCCGATGCGTGCGGTTCGATTTCGATTACCGTGTTGTCGCCCGAACTGTGCAGGGCACAGTCGAAAAGGTCATCATCGCCGAACAGGGCGAGCCCGAAAATACGTTCGACCTGATCGGGGAAAGTCAGCATCGCAGCATCGCTGCGCAGACGATCCAGCGCCTCGCTGCTGAAAATCTTGCTTAGCCGGTCTCCGATCTCGAGAGTACGGCCAGGCCCCAGGATCTTTTCCAGGTTGGTCGAGCAATGGGCCACGAACCAGTCCGAGTTGACTGCGATCAGGGCACCGAAATTCTGGATCGCCCCAAGCTGGTGGATGGGCTCACGATCGCAGTTCGACAGATTGACGTCGGATGGTTGCATCAAACGGTCTCCAGTCCGAGATTCTCGGCCACGACCGCATTGAAATGGGCAAACACGGCCCTCGCCCCTCGCAGGATCGCCTCGTCCGTGCCGGGATGATGCGGTTTTTCAAGCAGCGGCTTCAGCGATCGCCAATGGGCCGTCATCTGTCCGTCAGACAGGAATCCCACTGGGAGGTCGATATCTTTCTTCTTCAGGCCTGCAAGGATCGCCCTGTTGCCGAGAGACGATCCGGCGATGACCCAGCATACCCCCAGGGGATCGGACCCGGTGGGCGGCTGAAAGGCCGGCCAGACATCAGGCGCAGCTACGCCGAGCGCGCTCAAATCGCGGGCAATGAGATGGCTTTGCGTGGGAGGTGCAATATCGGGGCCATGCCGGGACAGCCAACCTTCGACACCCCGGCGGGCGAAATACTGGATTGCGAGAAATTTGGCATAATCCTCCCGGTCGCCATTCATCAGGGCGCCGAGATTGCTGTCGAGCATGTCGTGGCCCGATGCGGTTTCGTCTCTGAGATAATCCCTAGTGGTGCGACCCACCCCGACATTCACCGGCATTCGCTCGGCCTCGCTTTCCATATTGTCGCCCCCGATCCCGATGGAAACGGCCATTGCCACAGCAACGGCGAAAACAGTTCCGTTCGACGGTAAGCGAGCAAGCCCGGATTTTGTTCCGATTGAAGCAAAAGTATGGTTATGGGCAGTCCGGCCCTATTTGGCCTCGATCAGCTTGTGCCCCTGCTTGCGTATCGCTGCTGCTACCATCGGTTCCACGAAGGACAGCGCAGGCGGGAGTTCGATTTCGAAGACGACCTGTGCTTCCTCGATGATGACGCAGCCGTCGATGCCCTGACCCATTGCTTTAACCGATAGCTCCATACGATCCTCGTCGGGCCACGAGGTGACGACATCGGCCATGCCGCCAGGCACGAACTGGCCGATCTCGTGGCTGCGCGATTGCAGACGCCGGCGTACTTCGTCCTTGCCAAGGTTGTGCGGAATGGGAACGCGCATCAGTTCTTGTGCTCCAGTTGGGGGCTGGTCTGCGCCCCTTCGCCAAATTTGTAGTCGAGGTAGCGATGCTTGATCGCCAGGTCGTCGAGCGATCCTTCGGCGAGCTGGCGGGTGATCGAATCGATCTCGCCGCTGATCTTGCCCAGGCTGTCGGTCAATTGCTGGTCCGGAGTAGCGCCAGCGCGTTCTTCATTGCGCAGGTGTGCCGGAATACGGCGGTAGCTGTCGATCATTTCTGGAAGCTGCTCGCCGACAAGGCTGCGAACTTCGCGTGCCTTGGGGTGGTTCTGGTCTACGCCTTCCAGTTGCAGGCCCAGCGCATCCAGCTGCACCCCCATATCGTTCACGATTTTTGCCGCCGGAGGGGGCAGGGCAGGTCGCTGTGCTTCCAGCCACAGTTCCGTGCGACCGACCATCTGCTGGACATTACCCTTGTTGATGTCTGCCCGCTTTGGCGTCTTGACCTTCGGGAAGCTGGAAAACAGCGCGATTGCGATTGCCGTGGCGATAACCACCGACATCACGCCCCAGAACCCGATGCCGCTGAAAATGGCACCGGCGACGCCGGCACCGATCCAGATTGCGAAGACCGCCAGGACGATATTGCGGACGCGCAGCCAGAGATTGCTTTTCTTCAACCTGGCCGAGCCTTCGCCGATGGACGGAGCACGGCGATGGCGACCGCCTTCGCGGTTGTCGCGCACCAGCGCCCGGCCGTCGGACAGTATGCGTTCGCTTTCGCGGGTCAGATCGTTCACGTCGCCGTCAGCCCTCGATGCTCAACAGGTTGCTTTCGCTGACCTGTTTTTGTGCCTGCGCCTGTCCTTCTGCACGCGCGATGTAGCCCTTCGATTTTTCGACCTCGTCGGTGAGCAGGTTGACCGTCTGCTTCATCGAATCGAGAGCGCGAAGCTTGAAGCTGTCCACTTCGTCCATCGTGTCGTAGATATTCTGGAACGCCCGCTGCAGGGTTTCCAGCGGGATGGTGCTGGCAGCGGCCTGTTCGTGAATCTTGCCGGTCTGGTCGCGCAGCAGGGTGCTGGTTGAATCGATGATGCCGGCGGTGGTGTCGTTCAGCGCGGTGATCTGGCCGAGCACGAGACGCTGATTGGTCATCGCTTCCGCCACGGTAACCGCAGTGCGCAGCGCCCCGACGGTGGTGGTGCTGGCGCGATCCACGCCCTTCACCAGTTCGACGTTATTTTTCTTGACCAGGTCGAGCGCGAGGTAGCCCTGCACGCTTACCGCCATTTGTGTCAGCAAGTCTTGGGTGCGCTGGCGGACGTAGAACAACGCGGTTTCGCGGATCGCCTTGGCCTTGGCCGGATCGGTTGCATCCAGTTCGGCCGCCTTGTCCTCCAGTTTGCTGTCGAGCGTGTTGGAGATGTGGATCATCTGTTCCAGATTGCCCATCGCTTCCCACAGCTTCTGTCGCTCCACATCGATTGCGGCATTGTCCATGATCAGCTCGTCCTTGCCGCTGGCAAGGTTGTTGAGAATGCCCTGGATGTGCGTCTGCGCGCTCTGGTAGCTGCGGAAATAATTGGTCAGCTTGTTGCCGAACGGGATGATACCCAGGATCTTGCGCGGACCCGACAGCTTGCCCCGCTTGCCCGGGTCGAGATCTTCGACCACGCGGCGCAACTCGGCCAGATTGGCGCCGACGCCTTCGTCCTTGTCCATCGCCCGCACTGGACGGTCGAGGAAGCGGTTGGACATGCCCGCCGCTGCCATGATTTCCTTGCGGCCCATGTTGGTGAGCTGGTCGACCTTCTTGCCGAACTCGGGCGAGTTGGCATCCGCCGAAATGAGATCATCGACGAAGCCGTCTACCTTGGTTTCCAGCTTGCTTTTCACATCTTCCGAAACCGGAACCAGGCCGGCCGCCTTTTCGGGCTTTACCTCGGGCACGGGGTCCGGCGGGGTCAGATCGAAAGCGGTTTCGGTAGCGGTCTGCGTTTTCGTATCGCTCATGGGCGTGGGTTTCTCCAAGCGGCTATCACCCTGTATTAAGGGTGCAACACACGATCTTCAAGTAACTCTCGTCAAAGCGCCGACATCGGGCGCGGCCAAGCAATACCATCTGGCGATCGCGATGTCGCGCAAACTTGCGGGGACCCAATCACGCACCGGGCACGGGAAGGGCAGCCGCCCGATGTTTCACCGTTACCGGGCTGCGTGCGAGTATCAGGCGGCGAGCTCCAGCGGCTGAATTTCGCCTGCGAGGTACAGTTTCTTCGCTTTCGCACGGCTCAGCTTGCCCGAACTCGTGCGAGGCAGCGTTCGCGGGGGAACCAGTTCAACCACGCAGCTCATCCCGGTGACGCCTCGGACCTTGTCGGCGATCTGGTCACGCAGTTTCACGCGTTCATCGGCATCGGACACGCGGCAATGGACCAGCACGGCCGGTGCCTCCTCGCCGTTCTCGGTATCTATCGAAAAGGCTGCGATGTCGCCGTGATTGAAGCCCGGCAACTGCTCGACCGCCCATTCGATATCCTGCGGCCACAGGTTCTTGCCGTTGATGATGATCATGTCCTTGGCACGGCCGACGATGAACAGGTAGCCATCGGCCATGTACCCCATGTCGCCGGTATCAAGCCAAACCTCTCCGGCTTCGTTGGCAACCAGGCAATCGTCGGTAGCTTCCTCGTTCCGGAAGTAGGAATGCATCACGCTCTTGCCGCGGCACCAGACCTTGCCGATCTGGTGATCGCCGCGGGCGTTTCCGTTCTCTCCACGGATTTCGACTTCCATACCCGGGATCGGCTT